>JBFKAF010000062.1:0-10525 GCA_041621735.1 Pseudomonas sp. | reverse complement strand
CTGTTGGCCGGCATCTGCAACAACACCTGTTTGATGGCCTCGGTGCCGCCGGTGGATGCGCCGATGGCGATGACCTTCTCGGTACTCAGCAGTGGCGCGTGCAAGGGCCTGCTGGGCGTCTGTCCGGTCTCGGAACGGATACGCTTGATGCGGGCCTGGCGAGCGCCTTTGATTTTGTGGCAGATCAAATCGGCGTAGTCCTGCATGCCCTCGCGGATTCCGAGTTTGGGTTTGGCGACGAAGTCCACTGCCCCCAGCTCCATGGCGCGGAAGGTGGCTTCGGCCCCGGCTTCGGTCAACGAAGAGATCATCACCACCGGCGTTGGGCGAGCGGCCATGAGTTTTTCCAGAAAGCTCAGGCCATCCATGCGCGGCATTTCGATGTCGAGGGTGATCACCTCGGGAGCAAGCTGTTTGACCATGTCCCGTGCGACATAGGCATCGGGGGCGCAACCGACGCAGCTGAGTGCGGGGTCGCTATCGATGATTTCCTTGAGCAGGGCACGGATCAGCGCCGAGTCGTCAACCACCAGCACCTTGATCGGCATTGCGCTCTCCTAGAACAGTTCGACGGCGCCAGCGACGCGCGCCTTCTTGATTTTCATGCTGTATTCCTGTTCGCGGTCGATGAGGGTCGAGTTGTGCAGGGACTTGAGTTTTTTAACCAGTACCCGGCCGCTGGCTGGAAAGAAGTAAACCTTGCGTGGGTAAATATCCAGCAAGTCCTGGGAGACGATTGGGATGCCTTCGGTATGCAGGTAGTCCAGCACGAAATCGCTATTGCGTTGGCCGACATTGTTGATGGTGAGGCCGCGTAAGACCGCGCCGCCACCGAACACCTTGGCCTCGAAGTTCTGGCGTCGAGCGCCGAGTTTGAGCAGGTGGTTGATCAGCAGCTCCATGGCATACACGCCATAACGGGCAGAGGCCGAAACCGGGCTTAGCGCTTCGTTGTTATTGCCTGGCAACATGAAGTGGTTCATGCCGCCGATACCACTGACACGGTCACGTAGACAGACCGATACGCAGGAGCCCAAAACCGTCACGATGAGAATGTCGCGCGAGGTGACGTAGTACTCGCCTGGCAGGATTTTCACCGTCTCGCTGTTGAAGGTGGGGTCGAAGTAGCAGTTGGGAGCTAGATGCGCCTCGAATTCCTCTTCCATGCATCATTTCCTTTGGGCCGGACGGTAGACGGTGCGCCCGACCAGCCTGACTAAGTGAGTAGCCTGGATGAAACTCTCCGAATGTCCGGCGAAGAACAGGCCGTCGTGCCGCAGCAGGCGCACCATGCGCTCGAGCAAACGGGTCTGGGTGGCTTTGTCGAAATAGATCATCACGTTGCGGCAGAAGATCGCGTCCAGGCCTGGCTCGATTCCCCAGTCGGAGTCCAGCAGGTTGATCTGGCGGAACTCGATCAGGTCGCGCAGCTGGTCGCGCACACGCACTTTGCCCAACTGATTGCCCTTGCCGCGGAGAAAAAAAGCTCGCTTGCGTTCCGCGCTGATGTCCTCGATACGCGCTTCGGCGTAGATCCCCTGGCGCGCCGTGTTGAGTACTCCGGTATCGATGTCTGAGGCGACGAGCTCGACCGGTGGGGTGAAGCTGCTGAACGCTTCGATCAGGCTGATCGCCAGGGAATAAGGCTCTTCGCCAGTGCTGGCGGCTGCCGACCAGATACGTAGCTTGCGCCCGGCTTGGGCATGGCTGCGTACATAGTCAGCCAGCATCTCGAAGTGATGCGCCTCACGGAAGAAGGCGGTGAGGTTGGTGGTCAGGGCATTGATGAATTGCTGCCATTCTTCCTCGTGCTCATTCAGGTAGCTGAAATACGCCGAGAACTCGGTCAGGCGCAAAGCCCGCAAGCGGCGGGCCAGGCGGCTGTAAAGCATCTGCTCCTTGCTCTCGGCCAATTTGATGCCGGTTTGCTGATAGAGCAGGCGGCGCGCCTGCTCGAAATCGGCCGGGGTGTAGTGGAACTCGCGCAGCGTGGCCTGTTCGCTCATCGCAACCAGGCTCTACTGCGGGCCCGCGTGGGCCACCGCGAGATCGCCATTGCCTAGAACTCTTCCCATTCGTCCTCCTTGACCTTCTTGGTGGGTGGCAGGCTCTTCAGCTTGGTTAGCGGCGCCTTGGCCTCAGGTCTGCTCGAAACGCTTGGTCGGCGTGGCGCCATGCTGGTCTGATGAGGCTTGGCGGCCTGGTCGAAGCGGAACACCGCCACCGATTGGTTGAGGGTGGTGGCCTGGTCCTGCATGGCTTCGGCAGCGGCGGCGGCCTGTTCGACCAGGGCGGCGTTCTGCTGAGTCATCTCGTCCATCTGGCTGACGGCGATATTGATCTCCTCGATACCGCTGCTCTGCTCCACCGACGCGGCGGCGATCTCGGCCATGATGTCGGTGACCCGTTTGATGGCGACCACGATCTCCGTCATGGTCTGGCCGGCCTGGGCGACCAGGGTGTTGCCGTTATCGACTTTATCCACCGAGTCGGAAATCAGCGTTTTGATCTCCTTGGCGGCCGCCGCCGAGCGCTGCGCCAGGGTGCGAACCTCGGCCGCCACCACGGCGAAGCCACGGCCCTGATCACCGGCGCGTGCGGCCTCGACTGCAGCATTCAAGGCGAGGATGTTGGTCTGGAAGGCGATCCCGTCGATGACCCCGATGATGTCTGCGATCTTGCGTGCCGAGTCATTGATCGACGACATGGTATGCACGACTTGCTGCACTACGTTGCCACCGGTAGTGGCGACCTCCGAGGCATTGACCGCCAGGGAGTTGGCCTGACGCGCATTCTCGGCATTGAGTTTCACCGTGGACGTCAGTTCTTCCATGCTGGAAGCGGTTTCCTCCAGGCTGGAGGCCTGTTCCTCGGTGCGCGACGAGAGATCGGCGTTGCCGGCGGCGATTTCGCTGGCGGCGGTATAGATGGTGTCGGTCGCTTCGCTGATTTGACCGAGCATGCGCGAGAGGCTTTGCGTTGTTTCGTTGGAGTAATCCTTGAGCTGGCCGAAGGTGCCCTGGTAATCGGCCTCGATGCGCTGGGTCAGGTCGCCTTCGGCGAGGGCGCCGAGTACCCGTGCGACATCTTTCAGTCCTCTGTCGGCGGTTTCCACCAGCTGATTCAGGCCATTAGCCAGATTGAGGAAGAAACCCTGCTTGCCGGCTTGGCTGATGCGTTGGCTGAAATCGCCCTCGCTGGCCGCCTTGACCAGTTGCCCGACTTCTTCTTCGACGGCCACCTCGAGGGTACGGTCCAGCCATTCCACCACCGAGCCGAGCCGCTCGCCGTTGTCGGCGAACACCGGGTTTACGGTCAGCTTGAAGATGCGTCCGCCCACCTCGATCTGCGCGGTATGCGTGCCGTTGAGGCGGGCGAGCATGCCTTTCTGGTGTTCCGGGCTCTTATGGAACTGGTCGATGCTGGCGCCCATCAGCTTGTCCGCGGCGAACTGTGGCAGCGCCTTGCGGATATCGCTTTCCGCCGTCTGCAACATGCTTTGCACGGTTTTGTTGGTGTAAATGATGGTGCGCTCGTTGTCGGCGATCATCACGTTGGCCGAGACGTTGTCCAGCGCGCTCTTGACCCGGGCATTGTCGCGGGCCGCGACGGCGGATTTTTGCAGCGAGGCGAGCATGGATTTGACCGCAGCCATCACGCTGTTGATCTGCACCACGGCAGGCATTTCGAGGTCGAGACGGCCTTCGGCAATGCTGCCGGTGATGCGTGCCAGTTCCTGAGGGTCGGCGCCCAGCTGGCGTTTGACGCTGCGGATCAGCAGGAAGGCGAGGACGCAGGCCAGCAGAGTTGAGAGTGCGCCTATGGCTAGCAGCAGCTGAATGGTGCTGTTGGCATCTTCTTGCGCTTGTATGCCCTGCTGGTCGACCAGCGCGGTTTGGAACTCAATCAACTCGGAAATGTCTTTCAGGTTTTCGTACTGCAATGCTCTGAGCTCCTTCAGCAGGAAGCTCTGCGCGCGGTCATACAGGCCAAGATCGAATAGGCGCATATATTCCGTCACCCCATCGCGGAAGCCTTTTTCGGACACTACCAACTGCTGCAGGATCTTCCGGCCGCCTTCCAGCTTGATGGAGGCATTCAGTTTTTCTTGGATTTCATCGGTCGCTTGATAGCCCTCGTTGATCTGTTGTTTTTGGCTTTTGACCATCTCCATGTCGTCGCGGGCGATAAACAGGGTGCGTACGGAGCGGGCGATGGAGTTGGTCTGGTCGATATAGTTGTTGGCCAGCACGACCTTGGGAAAGCTGCCGCGCACCAGTGTTTCAAGGCCAGCGCGCAGGCCGTCGATCTGCTTCAGACTTAACACCAGCAACAGCACCAGCAATGCCACCAGGGTGGCGAAGCAGAGCGACAGTCGCTGGACCAGGGTCAGATTGGTCAGGTTCATTGTGATCTCCTTGTGTTGCTCTGGTGAGTTCCTTCAAGCGTTGCTGTGATCGATCAGGGTCAGTTCGTCACTGGACATCAACTTCTCGATGTCCACCAGGATCAGCATGCGTTCTTCCACCGAGGCCAAGCCCATCAGGTACTCGGTGTTAAAGGTGCTGCCGAATTCCGGAGGTGGCTTGATGGCCTCTGCGTCCAGGGCAATCACGTCGGACACTGAGTCCACCACGACGCCGATGATGCGTTTCAGTACATTGAGAATGATCACCACGGTGAACTGGTCATAGGTCACCGTGGGCAGGTTGAATTTGATGCGCAGATCGATGATCGGCACTATGGCGCCGCGCAGATTGATCACCCCCTTGATAAAGGCCGGGCTATTGGCGATGGCCGTGACCTGGTCATAACCGCGAATCTCCTGTACGCGCAGGATGTCGATGGCGTATTCCTCCTGGCCCAGGGTAAAGGTCAGAAACTCTTGGGTGGGTTCGCTACTGCGGATGGCTTCACTGCTGTTATGCATGCTGTGCTACTCCTTGGCCGGCGAGACGGGGCAGGGCGTCGATGTCGAGAATCAGCGCCACGCTGCCATCGCCCATGATGGTGGCGCCGGTAATGCCGTCGATGCGCCGAAAGTTCTGCTCCAGACTCTTGATCACCACTTGCTGCTGGCCGACCAGGTCATCCACCTGCAAGGCAAAGGTGTTGCCCTCGGCTTCGAGGATCAGCACGATGCCGCCCACCGCGGGCGGTGGGTCCGCGCTGAGGTTGAGCAAACTGTGCAGGGAGAGCAGCGGCAGGTATTCGTTGCGTACGCTGATGACCGAACTACTGCTACCGCTCATGCTGTAGAGGTGTTCGGCTTTCAGCTGCAGCGACTCGACGATGTAGGTCAGCGGTACCACGTAGTGCACCTTGTCCACCTCGACGATCATGCCGTCGAGAATGGCCAGGGTCAGCGGCAGGCGAATCACGATATGGGTGCCTAGGCCCTCTGCGGAATTGATGTCGATGCGTCCGCCGATCGAGGTGATATTGCGCCGCACCACATCCATGCCAACGCCCCGGCCGGACAGGTCGGTGACCGCGTCGGCGGTGGAAAAGCCCGGCATGAAGATTAGCTGCCAGACCTCGGCGTCTGGCATGTCATCGCTGACCGCCATGCCTTTTTCCTTGGCCTTGGTCAGAATTCGCTCGCGTGACAGGCCTTTGCCGTCATCGCTGACCTCCACCACGATGCGGCCACCCTGATGGTAGGCCGACATCCGCACCGAGCCTCGTTCAGGCTTGCCCGCGGCGAGCCGCTCGGCTGGGCTTTCAATGCCGTGATCGATGCTGTTACGCACGATATGGGTGAGCGGGTCGGTGAGTTTCTCGATCACCCCCTTGTCCAGCTCGGTGTGTTCGCCGCGCAATATCAGCTCGACCTGTTTGCCCAGTTTGTTGGCGGTGTCGCGCACCACGCGAGGGAAACGGTTGAAGATGAAACTGATCGGCAGCATGCGGATCGACATCACCGCTTCCTGCAGTTCGCGGGTGTTGTGGTCGAGTTGATTGAGCGCTTGAAATATGCGCTCGTGCTCCCCGGGATCGAGCACCGAAGTCAGTTGGGCGAGCATGGCCTGGGTGATCACCAGTTCACCGACCTGGTTGATCAGGTTATCGATGCGCTCGACGCTGACCCGAATCGAGCTGGACTCTGTCTCACCGCCGGTCGTGGCTATCTTCGGGCCGGTTTTGGGCGCCGTCATGGGTTCGCCCGCAGTCACAGTTACCGGCTCGGGTTGCGCCGCGCTGTGCGCCTGGGCTGGTGTGTCGAAGAAACCGTAGGCGGTATCTTCGTCGTCTTGCCCGCTGGCTTGCAGAGGCTGCGCTGCTTCATCGTTGAACAATCCGTAGGCTTCTTCATGCTGGATAGAGGCTGCCGCCGAGTCATCGTCGAACAGGCCATAGGCTTCTTCGGCTGGCGCGGGTTGGCTGTCCGGGCTGTAGCGTTCGATGAGTGTCTGCAGGCGTTGGCTGAGGGCTGCGACCGGCACATCTACGGGTTGCGTCCCGGTGCGGTAGTTATCGAGCAACTGGGCGAGCACGTCGCGGGCTTCGAGGAACACGTCGATCATTTCGGCGTGTAGCTTGATCTTCCCGCTGCGAATCTGCTCGAGCAGGGTTTCCAATACATGGGTAACGCCGGTCATTTCCTCGAAGCCGAACATGCCGCTGGAGCCCTTGATCGAGTGAGCGGCGCGGAATATTCCGTTCAATGCCTCCGTATCGGGATCCTGCAAGTCGAGGGTGAGCAGCAGGTTCTCAAGGTTTGTCAGGTGTTCTTCGGCTTCTTCGAAGAACACGCCGAGAAACTGGTCCATAGCAAAATTCATCGTGGCCACCGTGCTCAGGTTTCAGGGCAATACCTTCTTAGTGACCTCGAGCAGCTTGGGCGGATCGAACGGCTTGACCAGCCAGCCCGTAGCCCCGGCTGCCTTGCCTTGCTGTTTCATGGCGTCGGTGGATTCGGTGGTCAGCATCAGAATTGGCGTGCCGCGGTAGTTGGGCAGGCCGCGCAGGTTCTTGATCAGACTGAGGCCATCCATGTTCGGCATGTTCTGGTCGGTGAACACCAACTGATAGCTTTTACGCTGGGCCTTGCCGAGGCCATCCTTGCCGTCCACGGCCTCATCGACGTCGTATCCGGCGGACCGCAGGGTGAAGCCGAGCATTTGCCGGATCGAGGCAGAGTCGTCGACTATCAGGATGGATTTATTCATAGGGTCCTTCCTCTTCGCATGCTGGGTTAGGGGAGCGCCGCCCTGCTGGGGTTGATTGCGGTTGCGCCTGTGCCGCCAGATTTCGTCTGGGAGCAGCCGCCCCAGCGCAGCTCGGCTTTTACGCTATTGCCTGGTGGGTGAAATTCAAGGTGCTGGCAGAGGTTACGAACCAGCTCCAGGCCGCGGCCGTGGTAGCGCGTGGGGGGGCTCTGGTCGAGCGGCGAGCATAGCTGGCTCATGTCGAAGCCGCTGCCGCTGTCGGTGATCTGCACCTGCAGGCTGTTGCCCTGTGGGTGGCCCTGTTGGCGAATGTCTATGTGGATTTCACCTTCAAGCAAGGCGGCTAGACGTTGGTAGCGGCTCTCGAAATACAGCTCGAAACCCTCCGGGTGGTTCTTGATCGACGAGTCGAGTCCGAGCACGCCGTGGTCCAGGGCATTGCTCAACAGTTCGTTGAGAATCACTGCCAGCACACTCTGTCGCTCGCTCTCAAGCCCAAGGGTGGTGCACATGTTGCCGACCATCGGCACCAGATCCAGGCGCTGCAGCTGCGGGGCACTGAGGGTCAGTTGCAGGTGCCAGTCTTCGGCGATCTCGGCGCGGGCTTGCTGCTGAGCCGGTTGGGCGTTTGCAGTGCCGCACTCGAGCAGCAGGCATGACAGGTCATCGTGCGCTCGCCGGTCGCCCATGTGTGCCTGCAGCACCTGCTGCAGGCCTGCCAGCAGGTCAGGCGCGGGCGACTCTTGCTCTTGCAGGTAATGCTCCAGGCGAGTCTGACCGAATAGTTCGCCTGCGGCGTTCTCGGCCTCGATCAGCCCGTCGGAATACAGCAGCAGGCGCTGGTCGGGGCGAACGACGATGGTTTCACACTCGCTCTCGAACTCTTCATTGGCGACTATGCCCAGCGGCAGGTTCAGCGATTTGAAGCGGCGGACTATCTGCCCTTGTTCATTCAGCAGCAGGGCCGCCGGGACGCCACCGTTCCACACCGAGAGGACATTCTCGCGCGGCCGGTACACTGCCATCAGGGCGGCGACGAAGCGGTCGACAGGTGAGTAAGCGCGGTTGCGCAGGTTGAGTTCACGGGCGATGTTGTCGAGATTGAAGCCCTTGCTGGCCATGGCATAGAAGGTTTGTGACAGCGGGATCAGGGTCAGGGCCGCCGGTAGGCCATGGCCGGTCGCGTCGGCGAGCATTACATAGAGATCGCCATTGCTCGCGGGGCAGGCCAGCAGCAGGTCGCCGGACACTTCGCTGGCCGGTTGCAGCAGGTAGCGCACCTGCGGCTGCTCGAGCAGGTCGCGGCGTACCAGGCGCTCCATCAGGAAGTTACTGATACGCCGCTCCTCGGCTTCGGCATGGTGATAGTGGCGCAGTTGACGATTCTGCTCGGCGACCTGTTCCTGCAAGGCGGAGATGCGGCTGAATGAAGCGATTTTGGCGGCGAGTATGCCGAAGTTGACCGGTTTGGCGATGAAGTCATCGCAGCCGGCGTTGAGCGACGCGACCTGGTCATCGGTCTCGTCCATGCCCGACAGCATGATGATCGGCCGCCAGCCGCTGTGCTTTTGCAGCTCGCGGATGGCGATGGTCGCGGAGATACCGTCCATGCCAGGCATCAGCTGATCCACCAGGACCAGATCGAAAGGCTCCTGCTGGTAGCGCTGTACCGCCTGTTCGCCATCGCTGACCACTGTGCAGTGATGACCCAGCGACCTGATGAAGGCCTTGAGCAGCATGCCCAGCGTGGTGTCGTCATCGACGCTAAGGATGTTCAGGGGCGGCATGATCAGGCTCAGCTGATCTTGAACAGCTTATGGAAATTGGCGATTTCCAGTACGTCCTTGGCCACCCCGTGCAGGTTGCACAGTTCCACCATCTTGTTCTGCGCCAGTGCTTTGTCGCGTAGCAGCAGGAGGATGCCGAGAGCCGCCGAGTCGATGTACTGCACCTCTTGCAGGTCGACGACCAGGCAGTGCACGGAGGACTTGGCCAGTTCCAGTTCATAGGCGTCGCGGAAGGCTCTGTAGGCCTGGAAATCGAAACGCTTGCCCGGTCGAATGACGGCAGTGCTCGCTTCACTCATGGCAATGGACTCCTTTCCTTAGAAGAGATCAATCTCGCCGGCGTGCATGGACGTCTGGCTGACTGGGTTGTGCAGCTTGTTACTGAGATGTTGCTGCTGGGTCCGCAAATGCTGTTGCTGGGCGTCATGTGGCAGTTCGGCCATGCTCTCGGGGTTGAGGCTAAAGCGCTCGAGCTGTTCCGAGTGTTTGCGCACTTGAGCCAGCAGCTGGCTACTCAGGTCCTGGAATTGCAGGGCAGTAATGGCCGTATTGACGTCGTCGGCCACCGCGCGGGAAACCTGCTCCAGCTCTTCCACGGCATGCACGGTTGTGCCGTTCATTCGCTCCAGGTCCCCGAGCATGCCCTGTACCTGTTTCTTCGAGGTCATGGCGAAGCTCATGTCCTTGGCGGCCAGGTGGCTGATGGCGGTATCGGCCTGTTGCAGCTCCTTGTGCACCATATTGATGTGAGTGCGAATTTCCTCGGAGAACACGCTGGAACGGTTAGACAGTGCGCGTACTTCGTCGGCGACCACGGCAAAGCCACGCCCGGCTTCTCCCGCGCGGGCAGCCTCGATGGCGGCGTTAAGCGCCAGCAGGTTGGTCTGCTTGGCGATGGCGTCCATGTCGCTGGTGGACTTCACGATTTCACCGATCTTGTGGGTAATACGATCGATGCTGTCGACCAGCTCCATCGAGGTGCGACTGGTCTCTATGGTGGAGTCGACGAACAGCCCCAGGGTTTCCTGGGTGGTGGTGACGAACTGCTGGAAGCTCAATTCCCCTTCGGGGGGGGCGGTGTCGCTGTAGCGGTCGGTCAGCGAGGCGGCAATGCTGATCTGCCGGTCGATCAACCGATTGAGGTTGGTGAAGCTGGCCGTCAGTTGGTCGATGGCGGTGTTCAGCAGTCCGTCGACCTGGCGGCTGTGCTGGGTGATTTGCTGGGCTTGCTGGGCGACCGCCTGGCATAAGGGCTCCAGATCCTGAGGGTGGAGCAGGGCGTCGCTGGTTGTGTTGGTTGTCGACTGGTCCGGTGTGGCTTTGCCCGACTGGCGTAGCAGATACGTCAAGCCGGCCAGGCTCGCCAGAGCGCCGAGCGATAGCGCGATCCAGGCAGAAAAAGCGACTGTCAGCAAGGCGCTGCACAGCAGCCAGGGCAGCAACAACAGGCAGGTCAGGAGCAGCGCGGAGGGTTTCTGCGAGGTTTCGCCGAGCATCAAAGGTTCCCTGTGCAAGCACGCTGATTTATCTAGGCTTGCTATCAATCTAGGGTCAGCTGGGGCCTTG
>JBFKAF010000061.1:0-10565 GCA_041621735.1 Pseudomonas sp. | reverse complement strand
GACCTTCTCGCCCCAGTCGGAGGATTCGGTCTGGAACAGGCGCATGCCGCCGACGCGAAGCAGCGGCAGAACCGCCACCGCCATGCCGATAAAGCCGATGCCGCCGAGCCACTGCAGCATCGAACGCCAGATCAGCAGCCCCGGTGTGACACCGTCCAGCCCGGTTAATACCGTGGAGCCGGTGGTGGTGATGCCGCTCATGGTTTCGAAGAAGGCGTCGGTATAGCTGATGTGCTGGATCAGTACCATCGGCAGGGCGGCGAAGATGCATACCACCAGCCAGCTGGCAGTGGTCAGCAGGTACATGTCGCGCGGACGTAGCTGAGCATTTGCCGGGCGGCCAGGAATCATCAGGGCGAAGCCGGCGGCGGCGCTGGCCAGGCATGACCAGAGAAAGGCGTCGAGCTCGTTGCTGTGGTTGAAAATCAGCAGGGTCAACATGGGTAGGGTCATGCTGACGGCCAAGGTGATCAGGAAGATGCCGAGGATGAAACCGATGATCCGCAGCGTCGGCAGGGCCATGAAATGGGGCTCGGGTTGATGGCGTCAAAGGTGGGGCATTCTACTCGCGGCGCCCGGCGCTTAACCAGCCATCAAACAGCGCTTTACAAGCGCTTGGCGCTGCATAGAATACCCCGCCAGGTGCCGGCCCTTGCCGGTTTCTGAGTCCTCTAAATCATGTCGAACGCTAATCCTTGCCTTACGTGCGGCGCCTGCTGCGCGCATTTTCGTGTGTCTTTCTACTGGGGTGAGTGCCAGTCGCTCGGCGGGCTGGTCCCGGACGATCAGGTGGTGCTGATTACTCCGCATCGGGTCGCCATGCGCGGCACCGAGGCGAAACCGGCGCGCTGCGTCGCCTTGCTCGGCGACGTGGGCCAGGGTACGCGCTGCACCATGTATGAGCAGCGCTCCAGCCCCTGTCGCGACTTCGAGGCGTCCTGGGCCAATGGCGAACACAATCCGCGTTGTGATAACGCGCGCCTCGCCCATGGTCTGCCCCCCCTGACGCCGCCGGTGCAGCCGAGTATCTCGCCTGAACGGGTGGCATAAGGCTGTTCAGGTCGCCTTGGCGGATGGGAGGGGAGAGGCAGGCCATGGCAGTTTTTCCCCAAACCCGGGGCGCGAGGGCCTAGAATCCCCGCTTGTTTTTTCAGGAGGTGACCAATGGAGGCTCTCGATGCCCTGCTCAATCGTGTTTCCGCGCCGCGCTTGCGTGAGCCGGCGCCGGATGCCGCGCAGCGTGAACTGTTGTTCCGTGCGGCGTTTCGCGCGCCGGATCATGCTCTATTAAAACCCTGGCGGTTTCTCACCATCGAGGGGGGGGCGCGCGAACAGTTGGGCGAACTGTTGGCCGAAGCGTTGCTGGCAGGCTCTGCCGAGGTGAGTGAGGAGGCCCTGGCCAAGGCGCGGGCCATGCCGCTGCGTGCGCCGCTGCTGGTGATAGTGATCGCGCGGGTAGAGGAACATCCGAAAGTCCCGCCGCAGGAGCAGGTGATTGCCGCGGGCTGCGCCGCCCATGCCATTCTGCTTGCCGCCCATGCCCAAGGCATAGGCGCGGTCTGGCGCACTGGTGAGCTGGCCTACAACCGCCAAGTGGCAAGCGGGCTGGGGTTGGCCAGCAATGAGCAGGTCGTCGCCATGCTCTATCTGGGAACGCCCGAGCGCGAGTTGCGCACGCCGCAGCAGTTGGCGGTGGCCGACTTTGTCAGCGCCTGGCCTAACTGACTGGTTGATGGGGCCTGGGCCGCACGGTTATCGCCGGGCGTGCCCTGCTAGGTTTTGCTCTGCGTCTTCAGTGGCAGTATCAGGCTGGCGCTAAAGCCTCCGCCGGAGTGGTTGCTTAACGCGAGATGCCCGCCATGGCGTTCGGCGGCGCGCCGAGCGATGGCCAGGCCCAGGCCGTGCCCGGCGCTGTTTTGTCCCGGAGCACGAAAAAATGGTTCGCCCAGTCGCGTCAGGTGTCCGCTGGCAACTCCAGGGCCGTGATCGCGCACGTTCAGGTGCAACTCATGCGCTTGACGACTGGCGCTGAGTTCGATCGGTTGGCCCGCTGGATTGAAGCGCAAGGCGTTGCGCAGTAGGTTGTCCAGGGCTCGCTCGAGCATGTCTGGCCAGCCGTAAAGGCTTGCGCCGGGCTCAATCCTGATCGTGATCTTTTGCTCTGGCGCGTCGAGCTGCGCGTTTTCTTGCAACTTGTGCATGAGGCTTGTTAGGTCGATCGGCTGCTCCGCGCCGGGGTCGGCATCGAGGCGGGCGAGGGCGAGAATCTCGCTGATCAAGGCTTCCAGGCGATCACATTCCTGGGTCAGGCGCGGCCAGAACTTTTCCCGTTCACCAGATCCGGCGCGCTCGGCCAATGCCAGGGCAACACGCAAGCGGGCCAGTGGCGAACGCAGTTCGTGGGAGACATCGCGCAGCAGTTGGCGCTGGCTGCCGATCAGCCCTTGCAGGCGCGAACCCATGCGGTTGAAGTCGCTGGCCAGCACGCCGAATTCATCGCGACGACTGGCCAGGCGCGCCAGGCTGCTCTGCTGGTAGGCAGTTTGTCCGAGGTCGTGCACGGCGCCACGTAGACGGCTCAGTGGGCGGGTGATGGACAGGGTCAGCAACAGGCTGAGCAGGGTCAGTACCACCAGCGCGATCCCCAGCGCGCTGAGTGGCCAGAGCAAGCTGCCGCGCTGCCAGGCCATCAACTCCTGGTGCGGAATACGGTAGATGAACAGGTAGGTTTCGCCGCTGAGTGGGCTGCTGTACTCCTCGGTCAGGCGGCGCCAGGGCAGCCGCCTATCATTGTCCTGGCGCGCCTCGAAGGCCGCGGCGCGCCGTGGAAAGGTGCCTTTGACCAGGGCTTGGCTGTTGTCGCCGAGCACCTGTACGTGGAGGCGAAAGTCTTTTCTGCGCTGTTCGAGGAAGGCCTGGGCGGCGTGTGCTCCCTGGGTTTCGTAGCGCTGCGTCCAGGCTTCGGCCAAACCCTTTACGGCAGGATGCCGGCTGAGGACCCAGGCGTCTTGATTCAGCGCGCGACCGAGCAACATGGACAGCCCGGCAACCAGGGCGATGGCCAGCCAGAAACTGGCGAAGATGCGCCAGAACAGTGAACGCACGGTGACTCCTCTAACGGCAATGCCCATCAGGCTCGAGAGCCCGATGGGTCGGGTAATGGCAGCGTGCTGCGCTTTATTCGGCCTTGCTTGCCTGTTCGGCCTGCCAGGCCTTGAACGCTTTACGCTCGGCGCGACGCTCTTGCATCTTCTTTAGCTGCTCGTCGAAGGCCTTTTGCTGGTCGGGTTTGAGCAGGGCGCGTATGGCGCTGTGTTGCTTGTCTTTGGCAGCTTTCAGCTCGTCCAGCATGGCCGTGCGTTCGGCGGTCGGCAGTTTTTCCAGGTAGCGCTGAGTGATCTCATGGCGGCTTTTCATCTGCTCGCCCATCAGTTTGCGGATTTCGCGCTGCTGCTCTTTGCTCAGGTCGAGTTGTTCGAACATCCGCGAGTGGTGGCCGCCTGCGTGTTCGCCGCCGTGGCGTGGGCCGTTTTCGGGCATGGCCATGGCCAGGGTTGGCAGGGTCAATGTCAGCAGCGCTGCGGTGAGAATCTTACGCATGAGGTATCTCCTTGTCTCGAGGCCGGCCAGTTGCCGGATGTGCCCAGTCTAGGGCGGTCAAGGTCAAGGGCCGTCAGGCAAGGGTAAAGCTTGAGTAAAGCCTGCGTGGCGCAGGCTTTACTCAAGGCCGCTCAGGCGCTGTAGTAGTAGCCCCTGCTACGCAGGGCCAGGATACGCGGCCGTCCGTCCGGATGTGGGCCGAGCTTTTTGCGCAGGTTGCTGACATGCATATCCAGGCTGCGATCATAGAGGGTCAATTTACGGCCCAGTGCCAGTTGCGCCAGCTCTTGTTTATCCACCGGCTCACCCGGTTGGCGCAGCAGTGCTTCGAGCAGGCGGCTTTCGGAAAGTGTGAGGATGACCTCGTGATCGCCGAGAGTGACTACGCCGCGGGCCTGGCTGAAGCATAGATCACCGAGTTGCTGCTGGCTGACGCTTGCTGGCGCTCCGCTGCGGCGTAATACGGCGCGCAGCCGAGCGGTCAGCTCACGGGGGTCGCAGGGTTTCGCCAGGTAGTCGTCGGCGCCGAGTTCCAGGCCAAGAATTCGATCGAGCGGCTCGCCGCGGGCGGACAGCATCAACACCGGCAGCTCCGGATGATCGCTGCGCAGCCGCTTTAGCAGCTCGAGGCCGCTGCCGTCGGGCAGCATTACGTCGAGCACCACTGCGTCGGGAGTTTGTTGGGCGAGGGCGCGGTGGGCACTCTCGCCATCATGGCAGGCGCTGACCTGGAAGCCTTCCTGGGTCAGCCAGTTGACCAGCAGCTCGCACAGCTCGACGTCGTCGTCGATTATTAATAGGGAGTTCATGCTGGTTTCAGTTGATCCACTCACGCCGTGAGCGGCGGCGCCCTCGCAGCATGGCGCCGATGCATACGCCGAGCAACCCGGCCCCCGCGCCGACGGCGAACCAGGTCTGCTGGTCATTGAGTAGGCGGGCTGGCGCGCTGGCTTGATTTTTTTTCAATTGCAGCTTGAGGCGTTGGTTTTCCTGGCGAAGACGCTGCAACTGGGCGTTCTCGCGCTCGCCATTGTTGCTTTGCAGTTCAGTGGTCAAGGTTTGGCGCTGCTGTTCGCTGGCCGCCAGACGCTGTTCCAGGGCATCAATTTGCGCCTGCGCCTCGCTGGTTGCGGCTAAGGGTTGCAGCGAGCTTTCTTCCGCGTGCAGATAAAGGGGCAGCAGCAACAGGGTAAACACCCATGACAGCGAACCTGAGCGCATCGGAACTCCTATTTCCTACTAACTGTTATTGGGGTACAGCCTGTAGCACGCCGAGTCTCAGTTACGGCAGCACTAACTTGAACGGTTTGACTTGAACCGAAGCATAGACCCCAGCGGCACGGTACGGGTCGGCATCGGCCCAGCTTTGAGCGGCGTTGAGGGAGTCGAACTCGGCGACGATCAGGCTGCCTGAGAACCCCGCTGGGCCTGGGTCGCTACTGTCCACGGCGGGGTGCGGGCCGGCGAGTACCAAGCGCCCCTCGGTCTTCAGCTGCTCCAGCCGGGCGAGGTGGGCAGGGCGAGCAGCCAGGCGGTTTTCCAGGGAGTTTTCGACATCGGTGGCAATAATGGCGTAGAGCATCTCAGTCCTTATATAGACGCCGGGGCGACGTCTAGAGCCAGTGAAGTTGCTGTGCAGAAAAACAGTAAAGTCGCGGCAGGTCGAGGAATTATCTCGTAACGGCAGCGAGAACCTGCATGTGGCGGCATAATAACAAACATAAATGACCGAGAAAGCGTCCCCATGACTGTTGACCTGCATTGCCACAGCACCGCTTCAGACGGCGCCCTCGCCCCCGCCGTGGTAGTTGCGCGGGCACATGAGCGGGGCGTGCGGTTGCTGGCGCTGACCGATCACGACACTCTGGAAGGCCTCGATGAGGCACAGGCTGCGGCCAGTGTGCTGGATATGCAGCTAGTCAGTGGCATCGAGCTGTCCTGTACCTGGGGCGGGGCGACCATCCATGTACTCGGCTACGCCTTCGCGCCTGAAGCACCGGCTTTGCGCCAGGCGATTGCCGAACTGCACGAGGGGCGTTGGTTGCGCGCCGCAGAAATCGGCAAGCGCCTGGAAGCCAAAGGGATGCCGGGTGCTTTGGATGGCGCGCGGGCGATCCAGCAGGAGTTGGGGGATAGTGGCAACGCCCCGGCGCGCCCGCATTTCGCCGAGTTTCTGGTGCGCGCAGGCCACGTCAAGGACCGTGCCGAGGCGTTTCGCAAGTGGCTCGGCTCGGGCAAGCTGGGCGATGTCAAACAGCATTGGCCGACGCTGGAAAGCGCCGTAGAGACCTTGCGGCAAGCCGGTGCCTGGATCAGTCTGGCGCACCCGTGGCAGTACGACTTTACTCGTAGTAAGCGGCGTAAGTTGATCGCTGGGTTTGCCCAGGCAGGTGGCCATGCGTTGGAAGTCGTCAACGGCATGCAACCGGCCGAGCAGGTTGGCGGGTTAGCGATTCTGGCGCGCGAATTCGGTCTGCTGGCGAGTGTCGGCAGTGACTTTCATGCACCGGGTGACTGGTCTGAGCTGGGCATGTACCGCCCGTTGCCGGACGATCTGTCGCCCCTTTGGACGCGCTTTCAACATGTCCGACAGTCTACTGCTATCTGAACAGGGAGTTAGCGTGAGTCAATTTTTCCAGGTTCACCCGGAAAACCCACAACTGCGCCTGATCAAGCAGGCGGTAGAAATCATCAGGGCCGGTGGGGTGGTGATCTACCCGACCGATTCCTCCTATGCGCTGGGGTGCCAGATAGGTAACAAGACCGCACTGGAGCGCATTCGCCGGTTACGTCAGTTGGAAGATAAACACAACTTCACCCTGGTCTGTCGCGACCTGTCGCAGCTGAGTCTGTTCGCCAAGGTCGATACCGGCGCCTTCCGCTTGTTGAAGACCCATACGCCCGGGCCTTACACCTTCATTCTCAACGCTACCCGCGAAGTGCCGCGCATGCTGTTGCACCCCAAGCGCCGTACCATTGGTCTGCGCGTTCCCAGTCATCCGATTGCCCTGGCGTTGCTCGAGGAATTGGGCGAGCCGCTGATGAGCGTCACCCTGATCCTGCCGGGTGAAACACTGCCGATGAGCGATCCCTACGAGATGCGGCAGGTACTCGAGCACCAGGTCGAACTGATCATCGATGGTGGCTTCGGCGGCCTGGAAGCCTCCACCGTGGTCGACCTGACCGCGGATGAGCCGCAGGTGGTCCGCGTCGGTTGTGGCGATCCGGAGCCCTTCGGCGAAGATTGAGACTGCCGCACACCGTCGAGGCACTAGAGGATCAGCGCCACCAGGATGGCAACCAGCAGGATGATGATGAAGTCGGTGCCACTGAGCGCACCGCCGGCCGGTAGTGAGTCGATCCGCTGGGCGAGGGTGGCGGCTTCCGCGGGTGTCAGGGCGTCGACCCGGATGCGTGCCTCGTCCGCGGGTACATCCATCTTCTGCAGTTTTTCCTCTACATCGGTGCGATTGAGGAAATCGCGGACCTTGTCGCGGTTGGCCTGGGAGCTCTGTTCGGCGAGGGTCTCTTGGGTGCCGATGATGCCCGCATAGGTCGGCGCGCTCAGGGTGCTGGTCAGACAAACTGCCATCAGGACGGCAACGAAGTTTCTGCTAGGAGATTTCATAGAATGCTCCCAAAGGGTTGTCGGATCGTTCGCGGCGCTGCTCGCAGTGCCCGATGTGGGCTGGCATGAGCCTTTTACTGAGGGGTCATGCCTGGGTATGGTCATGCTCGGGCCGGGCCGCATCAATATTTTGACTGGCAAGTTGCGCGTGCGGTTCCGTCGTGGTTTTTCCCCTGGGGCTTTGTGCATCGCTATACTTGGCGGCCTGTTGCTTCGTTTAGGAAACCCAGTTTGAGTCTTGTTGATTCTGAGCGCCGCGTGCTTTCCGGCATGCGCCCCAGTGGCCCCCTCCACTTGGGGCACTATCACGGCGTGCTAAAGGATTGGGTCAAGTTGCAGCACAGCTACGAATGCTTTTTCTGCATCGTCGACTGGCATGCACTGGCCGCCGAGTACGATGAAGTCGGGCAGATTTCCCAGCATGTCATGGACATGGCCGTGGATTGGCTGGCCGCAGGCGTCAGCCCGAGCTCGGCAACTCTGTTCATCCAATCGCAGGTGCCGGAGCACGCCGAGTTGCATGTGCTGCTGTCGATGATTTGCCCGCTCAGCTGGCTGGAGCGGCTGCCGTCGTATAAAGAGCAGCAAAGTCAGTCGCACGGCAAAGACCTCGCGACCTACGGCTTTCTCGGTTATCCCCTGTTGCAGGCGGCGGATATCCTGCTGTATCGCGCTGGCGTGGTGCCGGTGGGGGCGGATCAGCTGCCGCATATAGAGTTTGCTCGCGAAGTGGCGCGGCGGTTTAACCACCTCTACGGTCGCGAGCCGGATTTCGAGGCGAAGGCCGAGGCGGCAATCCTCAAGCTGGGCAAGAAAGCCGCCACGCTCTACAACAGCTTACGCAAGGCATTTCAGGAGCAAGGCGACGTCGAGGCGCTGGAAACCGCTCGCGCCTTGCTCAAGGATCGGCAAAACATCACCTTGGGCGATAAGGAACGCTTGTTCGGCTATCTGGACGGTGTCGGCAAAGTGCTGCTGGCCGAACCGCAAGCGCTGCTCTGCGAGTCGCCCAAGCTGTTTGCGCAGGATGGCGGCAAACCGTCCAAACCCAGCCACGCGACGATTTTTCTGCGTGACAGTGCCGAGGAAATCGAAGAAAAGATCAAGCGTATGCCGACCGACCCCACTCGGATTCATCGCAGCGATCCCGGCGATCCGCTGCAATGCCCGGTTTGGCGCATGCACCAGCTGTACTCCAGTGCGGAGACCTGCGACTGGGTGCTGCAGGGCTGTAAAAGCGCTGGCATCGGTTGTCTGGAGTGTAAGGGACCCTTGATCGCGGCGGTGCAGGAGGAGCTGAAACCCTTGCAGGCGCGTGCCGCCGATTACCAGGAGAACCCGGACCTGGTGCGTCGCATCTTCGCCGAAGGCGCCGAGCGCGCGCGTACCGAAGCACGTGAAACCCTGGCCGAGGTGCGTTTGGCCTTGGGTTTGAATTACCGCTGACGAGAGGCGCAGCATGCACGATTTTTCGCCCGGCGAGACCGTTGACAATCAGGCAGGTGCTCAGCAAGAGCTGCCGTTTGCCTTGGTATATGGCCAGGCGGTTACCGAGATGCCGCTCGACTTGTATATCCCGCCGGATGCGCTGGAGGTGTTTCTCGAAGCCTTCGAAGGGCCGCTGGATCTGCTGCTCTATTTGATCCGCAAGCAGAATATCGACGTGCTGGACATCCCGGTGGCGGAGATCACCCGGCAGTACATGGGCTATGTCGAGTTGATGCAGTCCGTGCGTCTGGAGCTGGCCGCAGAGTATCTGGTGATGGCGGCCATGCTCGCCGAGATCAAGTCGCGCATGCTGCTGCCGCGCTCCAGCGAGATTATCGAGGACGAGGAAGACCCGCGTGCCGAGCTGATCCGCCGCTTGCAGGAGTACGAGCGCTACAAGGCGGCCGCCGAAGGGATCGACCAGTTGCCCCGGGTCGGTCGCGAGCACGTCGTGCCGCGCCTGGATGCGCCGCAAGCACGGGCGCGCAAGCTGTTGCCGGCGGTCAGCCTCGAAGAACTGCTGGTCTCCATGGCGGAAGTCCTGCGCCGCGCCGATATGTTCGAAAGCCATCAGATAACCCGCGAGACGCTGTCCACCCGCGAGCGTATGAGCGAGGTGCTGGAGCGTTTGAAGGGCGGTGCCTTCGTGCCGTTCGCCGAGTTGTTTACTGTCGCCGAGGGGCGCTTGGGGGTGGTGGTGACCTTTATGGCGGTGCTCGAGTTGATCAAGGAATCCCTGGTCGAGCTGGTGCAGAATGAGGCCTTTGCGCCTATCCACGTACGTGCGCGAGTCGAGTGAGCATGAACCTGACTGATCCCCGTGAGCTGGCGACTCTGCTTGAGGCGTTCTTGCTGGCTTCCGGCAAGCCGCAATCGCTGGAGCGTTTGTTCGAGTTGTTCGAAGAGGCGGAGCGCCCCGAGTCTGCGGTCTTCAAAAAAGCCTTGGAGTTGCTGCGCAAGTCCTGCGACGGGCGCGCCTTCGAGCTGAAAGAGGTGGCTTCCGGTTATCGCCTGCAGGTGCGCGAGCGTTTTTCGCCCTGGGTCGGACGGCTGTGGGAGGAGCGTCCGCAGCGCTATTCGCGCGCGATGCTGGAAACCCTGGCGCTGATTGCTTACCGCCAGCCGATTACCCGCGGCGAGATCGAGGATATTCGCGGTGTGGCGGTCAACAGCCACATCGTCAAAACCATGCAAGAGCGTGAGTGGATTCGCGTGGTCGGTTACCGCGATGTGCCAGGCAAGCCGGCGATGTTTGCCACCACCAAGGCATTCCTCGATCATTTCAATCTGAAGAGCCTCGATGAACTGCCGCCCTTGGCTGCACTACGAGAGCTGGAGCCCGAGCCTGTGCTGGCCTTCGATGAGGATGCGCAAGTACCGGCCAGCCTGCAGGCACGCGCCGATCTGGCGGTTGCCGATGAGCCTGTCACCGAGGCGCTCGAGGAAACCAGCTTCAGCAGCTTGCTGGCCGAGCTCGACTCGATGGAGCAGGGCTTGAAGACCGACTTCGATGATTTGGCTGAAATGGACTCTGTCGATGAGTCTGTTGATCAGGCCGTGGCGGAAGTGGACGAGGAAGTGAGCCGGGACTGATGAAGGCCACTCTTTATGGGGGCATGGGCTCCCGGTATCACCTGCACCCCTCTGTTTGAAGTCAGCCCGCCAAGCGCAACTCGGCAGCGGCCTGGACCGCTCGACACCGTTCGGTGTAAAAGCTGACGAGTGGCTGTCCGGCCGCTAATCTCAATCCGTGCAGGGAGTCGACGATCCGCGTATCATGCGCGCCCCTTCGACGCTCCGTCGTCGTCCATCACTAGAGCAACACCGGGAGGTGCCCAGATGAGTGAAT
>JBFKAF010000060.1:0-10568 GCA_041621735.1 Pseudomonas sp. | reverse complement strand
GTGGCTGGCAGGCGACTGATGCCGAAGTTGTACAGGCCATAGGCGCCGACGGTAACCACCACGCCCAGGTAGAGCAAGGTGGCCACGCCCAGCGTGCTGATGGTTTGCGGCAAGGGAGCCTCCAGTGCGGCCAGCGGCAGGAAGAACAACGTGCCGATAAAGGCCTGCATCGCGGTGAGGATAAACGCCGAATAGCGCGCGGACAGGCGCTTGACCAACAGGGTGTAGGCGGTGGCGCAGAGCATGGCGAGCAGCTCGTAGAAGTTACCCAGCATGGGGTTGCTGGCATGTTCATCGGCGCTGCCGGCCAGGCTCAAGCCGACCGCCCCGCACATCGCCAGGAGAAAACCAGCCAGGGTGGTCCGACGGGTGCGCTCGCGCAGGAAAACAAAGGCGGCTATCGCCACCAGCAGCGGCAATAACGCGGTGATCATGCCGGCCTGGGAGGCGCTGGTGTTCTGCAGCGCCAGCGCCTCGAAGATGAAGTACAGGCAAGGCTCGCAGGCGGCCAGGCCGAGCAGGTATTTCCAGTCGCCAGGGCGATACTGCACCCGGCCGCGCCAACGCCAGGCGAGCAGGAACACCAGACTGCCCAGGGCCATGCGCGCGAAAATCACCCACAAGGGCGGCAGTTCGGTGAACGCCAGTTTCAGGGCGATAAAGGCACTGCCCCACAGCGCCGTCGCCACGATCAGGCAGATCACTGCTACACCCCTGCCCTGCTCGCTCATATCAGTCCCACGCAAAGACTCAAGTGTAGAGAGGCTGTTGCATTGATGACAGGTACAGTCAGGCGCCTGAACTGTGTGCGATGAAGGCAGGCGGAGCGGCCTGGACGACGCGCAACAGGCTTATGCGGCGCACCCTAGCCACCTCCCCAGCCCACCCAGGCTTACATTGTGTAGCGGTAGGCTGGCGTAGAGCGCAGCGAAACCCAGCACGCATGCAGCCGTTGGCTTGGCACCTTACTGCTCCCAGGGCCTGCCGTGGGTCTTCTCGCTGAGGCGCACTTTCTGCTGCAAGGCGGCCTTGGCCAGCATGTGCGCGCTGACCGGCGCGGTGATGAACAGAAACAGGGTGATCAGCAACTCATGCAGGCTGAGGCCATCGCCACGGCTGCTGAAGTAGATCAATGAGGCGATGACCATGCCGCCGACGCCCAGGGTCGTCGACTTGGTCGGGGCGTGCAGGCGCATGAAGAAGTCCGGCAGGCGGTACAAGCCAATCGCGCCAATCAGGGCAAACAGACTGCCCGCCAGGAGAAACAGGGCGACCAGCGCTTCGATCCAGCTATTCATTGCGGCTCCTTATTCGATGATGTCGCCACGCAGCAGGTATTTGGCCACGGCTACCGTACCGATAAAGCCCATGACGGCGATCAACAGCGCCGCCTCAAAGTACAACCCGGTGTCCAGCCACACACCGAACAGCACCAGCAAGGCAATGGCGTTGATGTACAGGGTGTCCAGGGCAAGAATGCGGTCCGGCAGGTCCGGCCCCTTGATCATTCGCGCCAGGGTCAGCACCAGGGCCAGGCCCATTATCGCCAGGCACAGCGGAATCACGTAGTCGAGCATGTGAACACCTCCAGCAATGGCGCTTCGTAACGGGTCTTGATCTCACGTATCAGGCGCGCCTCATCGGCGACGTCCAGGGCGTGCACCAACAGGGTCTTGCGGTCGTCGCTCATGTCGGCGGTCACAGTGCCCGGGGTCAGGGAGATGATGCTGGCGAGCATGGTCAGGGCCAGTTCGTCTTCCAGCTCGATGGGAATCTCGACAAACGCCGGGCGCATCTCGGCCTTGGGATTGAGGATCAGCTTCGCCACTTCCAGGTTGGCGATCACGATGTCGCCGAGCACGCGCAGCAGGAACAGGCAGAGTTTGAAGGGCTTGTCGACGCTCGGTGGATTGATCCAGAACACCTCGGTGACCAATGGAATGCTCCAGCCGAGCAGCGCGCCGAGCAGGCACTGGCCGAGGCTGACATCATTCACCAGCAACAACCAGACCGCCAACAGGCAGAGGCTGAGCAACGGCTGGGGGAACCAGCGACGCGCTTTCATGACGCACCTCCCGGCAACACCAGTTGTCGATACAGTTGCAGATCGTGCAACTGTATGACCGTCGCATCGACATAGGCCAGCAGCGGCGCGGCCAGGCCAACCAGCACCGGGCTGAGCAGCAGCAAGCCGGCGCAGGCAAACAGGCGTCCGTAATCCAGTTCGGCACTGTCCAGCTGGCTCTGCCCCACTCGCCAGAACAGGGTGCTGCCGGCGCGGCTGAGGCCGATCATGGTGGCCAGGCCGCCCACCAGCACCACCGGCCACAGGAACAGGGCCTGCAAGCCTGGTTCAACCGCACGCAGCAACAGCAGCTTGCCGACGAAGCCGGACAGCGGCGGCAAACCGGCCACGGCTATCGCCCCGATAAAGAACAAGCCACCGAGCAGATGGGGATTCTGCAACTCCGGCCCTTGCACCAGACGGGTGGTTTTCACCCCCCGCTGGCGGGCGATCAGATCAGCCAGGAGGAACAGGCCGCCGGCAATCCAACTGCTGTGAACCAGGTAGAACAAGGCGGCAGACAAGGCCTGCAGCGTGCCCTGGGCCAGCCCCGCGAGAACGGTGCCCACCGAGACCACCACCAAGTAAGCCAGCAAGCCGTGCAGGCTGGTCGCCGCCAATGCGCCAATCACCCCGCCGGCCATGGTCAGCAGCGCCAGCGGCCACAGCCAGGCCTCGGCCATGTTCGCCAGGCTGCCGGCGTCGTCACCGAAGATCAGCGTGTACACCCGCAGGATCGAGTACAGGCCAATCTTGGTCATGATGGCGAAGAGCGCCGCCACAGGCGCCGACGCCGAGGCATAGGCCTTGGGTAGCCAGAAATACAGCGGCAGAAACGCCGCCTTCAGCCCGAACACCACCAGCAGGAGCAAGCCGGCTGCCCCCAGCAGCGGCGCCTGCTCTGCACTGGCCGCCGCTACCCGAATGGCCAGATCGGCCATATTCAGGGTGCCGGTAATGCCATACAGCACGCCCACGGCGATCAGGAAGAAGGCCGAGCCCACCAGGTTGAGAATCACATAATGCAGGCCGGCACGAACCCGCTCCGGTCCGCCGCCGTGCAGCAGCAGCGAATAGGAGGCGATCAGCAGGATCTCGAAGAACACGAACAGGTTGAACAGGTCGCCGGTGAGGAAGGCGCCGTTGATCCCCATCAACTGGAACTGGAACAACGCATGGAAGTTGCGCCCGCGCTCGTCATCCCCGCGCACCGCATAGAGCAAGGCGAAGAACGCCAACACCGCGGTAATCACCAGCAGCAGCGCACTCAGGCGGTCGAGGAGCAGGATGATGCCGAACGGCGCTGGCCAATTACCCATCGCGTAGGTCTGCAGCGCACCCTGATCGGCCTGCCACATCAGCCACATGCTCAATGGCACTAGCAGGCTGGTCGAGGTCAGCGACAAGACACGCTTGACCGGCATGCTCAGTCGCGCGCCGAACAACAACAGGCAACCGATAAACATCGGCAACAGCACCGGCACAGCCAAGCCATGATTCATCGCTTAGGCTCCTGGCCATCGACATGGTCGGTTTGCATTTCACCGACGCTGCGCAACGCCAATACCACCACGAAGGCGGTCATGGCGAAACCGATCACAATCGCGGTGAGCACCAGTGCCTGCGGCAAGGGATCACCATATACAACGCCTTCCGCGATCACCGAAGACGCCCCGGTATGCAGGCGGCCCATGGCGAATAGAAACAGGTTTACCGCGTAGGAAATCAGCGTCAGGCCCATCACCACCGGAAAGGTGCGCGCCCGCAGCAACAGGTACACGCCGCTGGCGGTGAGAATGCCGAGCGCGCCGGCAAGTAATGCTTCCATCTCAAAGAACCTCTTGTCCGGCTTTTTCCTGGGTCAGTTTGCCCAGATTGGCGAGAATCAGCAGGGTCGCCCCGACTACGGTGAGGTAGACGCCCAGGTCGAACAGCATGGCGCTGGCCAGCTCGACTTCGCCCACCAGCGGGATAGCGACGTGGCCGAAGGTCGACGTCAGGAATGGCTTACCGAACAGCCAACTGCCCAAGCCGGTGAGCCCGGCGAGCATGACGCCGGCACCGCACATGCGGTGATAGTTCAGCGGCAGGCGCGACTGGGTCCACTGCACGCCGCTGGCGACGTACTGCAGAATCAGCGCCACGGCGGTGATCAACCCGGCGATAAAGCCACCGCCCGGCTGGTTGTGCCCGCGCAGGAAAATAAACACCGAGATCAGCAGGGCCATCGGCAACAACACCCGCGACAGGGTCGCGAGGATCAGCGGATGACGGTCGCGTGCCCAACTGCGGCCTTGCGCATCGGCGCGCGGCTGGATCAACCGCAGCCCATCGAGCATCGCGTAGATACCGACACCGGCAATCGCCAGGACGCTGATTTCGCCCAGGGTATCGAAACCGCGGAAGTCGACCAGAATCACGTTGACCACATTGTGGCCGCCACCGCCGGACAGGCTGTTCGCCAGGAAGAAGCTGGAGATACTGTCGTAAGGCCGGGTCAGCACGGCAAACACCAGCATCGCCACCATCACCCCACTGCCTATGGCCA
This sequence comes from Pseudomonas sp., assembly GCA_041621735.1. Lineage (GTDB taxonomy): Bacteria > Pseudomonadota > Gammaproteobacteria > Pseudomonadales > Pseudomonadaceae > Aquipseudomonas. The sequence goes on along the minus strand of JBFKAF010000060.1, from coordinate 5,955 downwards.
GGATGAAGTCGCGCAGACCGCGGATACTGCTCGACTCGCCGTGGGTCTGTGCCGGCAGGAAATACAGCGCCAGCATCAGCAGGATGATGGTCACCACCTCCACCGACAACTGGGTCAACGCCAGATCGGGTGCGGAGTAGCCGGCAAACACCAGCGCCACCATCAAGCCGACCACGCTGAGCATCAGCAGCGAGACCAGACGCTGGCGATGGAACACCACAGTGACCAGCGCTGCCAGGGCCATAATCCCCAGTCCCAGCGCGCCGATGCCATTGATCGGGGTCATCGCCACCGGTCCCATGACCTCTGGCAAGGGTCCCAGACCGAGGGTAACCACCACCAGCGCAGCCCCCAGCAACAACGACAGATAACGTTGCAACGAGCCGTTTTCCAGGCGCCGGGTAATCGCCGTGCAACTTTCTACCAGCAGCACCACGCCACGCTCGAACAGCAGCTTGGCATCCATACTCGGCAAGCCGGCATACCAACGGAACAAGGGTTGACGGAAGGAGTAGATCAGCACGCCCCCAAACAGGGCGATGAAGCTCATCAACAGCGGCAGGTTGAAACCGTGCCAGATGGCCAGGCTGTATTCCGGCAACTCACCACCCAGACTGGCCGCTGCAGCAGCCGCCAACAGCGGCGCGACCGTGTAGGCCGGCACGATGCCAACCAGCAGACAGAGGAATACCAGCACCTCCACCGGCACTTTCATATAGCGCGGCGGTTCATGCGGTGGGTATTTCGGCAGGTTGATCGGCTCGCCATTGAAGAACACGTCGTGAATGAAGCGCAGCGAATAAGCCACCGAAAACACCCCACCCAGGGTCGCACCGGCCGGGATCACCCAGTTGAAGCTGCCGAGCATGTGCAGGTTGAGGGTCTCGCTGAAGAACATCTCCTTGCTCAGGAAACCATTGAGCAAGGGCACCCCGGCCATCGCCGAGGCCGCCACCATGGCCAGCATCGCCGTGTGCGGCATGTACTTCCACATGCCGTTGATGCGCCGCATATCGCGGCTTCCCGTTTCGTGATCGATGATCCCCGCGGCCATGAACAGCGAGGCCTTGAAGGTGGCGTGGTTGATGATATGAAACACCGCCGCTACGGCCCCCAGGCGCGTATCCACCCCGAACAACAGGGTTATCAGGCCCAGATGGCTGATGGTCGAGTAGGCCAGCAAGCCTTTCAAGTCGTGCTGAAACAAGGCCATGCCCGCCCCCACCAGCAAGGTCACCAGGCCGGTGATACTGACCAGGTAGAACCACCACTCGGAACCGGCCAGGGCCGGGTACAAGCGCGCCAACAGGAAGACCCCGGCCTTGACCATGGTCGCCGAATGCAAATAGGCCGAGACCGGGGTCGGTGCCGACATCGCATGGGGTAACCAGAAATGGAAGGGAAACTGCGCCGATTTGGTGAATACGCCGAGCAACACCAGCACCAGGGCCAACGGATACAGCTCATGGGCGCGAATGGCATAGCCGGACGCGAGCACCCGGGACAACTCGAAGCTGCCGGCAATATGACCGATCAGCAAAATCCCCGCGAGCAAGGCCAAGCCACCGCCCCCGGTGACCGCCAGCGCCATGCGCGCGCCCTTACGGGCATCCGAGCGAGCACTCCAGTAGCCGATCAGGAGAAACGACGACAGGCTGGTCAGCTCCCAGAACATCAGCATCAGCAACAGGTTTTCCGACAGCACCACGCCGAGCATGGCCCCCATGAACAACAGCAAGAAGGCGTAGAAGCGGCCCATCGGCTCCTGTTTCGACAGGTAGTAACGGGCATAGAGGATGACCAGCAAGCCGATGCCGAGAATCAGCAAGGCAAACAGGAAACCCAGGCCGTCCAGGCGCAGGCTCAGGTTCAGCCCCAACGCCGGCAGCCATTCCAGCTTGACCCGTAACACCTCGCCGGCGAACACCGCCGACTGTTGCGATAGCAAGATTGCCAGTGCCGCGAGTGGGGCTATCCCCGCTGCCACGGAGCAGGCCGAACGCCCCACGCGCTCGGCTAATAGAGGAAATATCACCCCCAAAAATGGCAAGGCGATAATCAGCGCAAGCGCCATACACTAAACCCCTTCTGCAGGCCCGCCCGGAGTGGCATGACGGCCTGTTAGCGTCCTAACGGGTGCATCGGCCCTGTGACGACGGTCAACCGTCTCACCTGGCCGACGCACCTTTACAGTGCTGCCCTTACCTGCTGCATAGCCTAAGCATTTGTTGGCGCAGGATAATTTGTCGATTATCCATAACTATCGACACAACGTCATGAATAGAAGTATTACGAAAAACGCTGAGCCTACCGCTATCTGACTCTAGCCGCAGACTGACTGAGCGGCTGTACGCTGTACCGCGCCAAATGGCGCACACAAAAAAGCCGAATCAGCGAGTGCTGATCCGGCTCTAATCCAGCTTACAGGGAAACGCGGCTAGTGCCGTTGACGCTCATGATGCGCACGCGCTGACCAACTCGGAAGATCTGATTCTCTTCGACTTCCTGAACATAGGCGCGCATGGTGCCGTCGTCTTCCCGCACGGTAATTTCCACGCCTTGGGTGCGGGTGATGCCTTCTTCGGCCGCCGCACCGAGCAAACCGCCCGCCACCGCACCGACCACAGCCGCCACGGCACTGCCGCGACCACCGCCGACACCGCTGCCGGCCACACCGCCGACTACCGCACCGGCGCCCGCGCCGATTGGCGTCTTGGTGCCTTCAATTTTCACCGGGCGCAACGACTCGATGGTGCCCATGCGCACGGTTTGCACGCTGCGCGCCTCATCCCGCGAGTAGCTGTCACCGGTCAGGCTGGACGCGCAACCGCCGAGAGTCAGGGCCAGAGCGGTAAAGGAGGCAACAAAAAGAGTGGGTTGACGCATAACAATTCCTCCAGTGGATTTACTCTATTAGACAGCGCTCGGAGGGCTCATGTCACGACTATAGGGCAACAATGGCCGACCCCGGCGGATGGATTTAACGCCTGAACTGTTACGCCATATGCCAAACCCTGGCGATGCTGCCGGATTCAAGGCGCTAGGCGCTCACGCAGCCAGACGGCGTCTTGCAGGCGATAATTGAGGCGATCATGCAGGCGACTGGCACGCCCCTGCCAGAACTCTATGCGCTCGGGAAGCAGACGATAGCCACCCCAGTGTGGCGGGCATTGCGGTGCCTGATCGAGAAACCGTTGCTCGGCCTTCGCCAGCATGGCCTCGAGCTCGGCGCGTCCGGAGATCACCCGGCTCTGCGGCGAAGCCCAGGCACCCAGGCGACTGCCCAACGGCCGCACCTGGAAATAGGCGTCGGATTCGGCCGGAGTAACCCGCTCGACCCGTCCCTCGATGCGCACTTGGCGCTCAAGGGTCGGCCAGAAGAAAGTCATCGCCGCATAGGGTTTCGCCGCCAGTTGCTGCCCTTTGGCGCTGTCGTAATTACTGAAGAAGGTAAAGCCGCGTGCATCCAGGCCTTTGAGCAGCAGCACCCGACAATGCGGGCGAGCGTCGTCGTCGACCGTCGCCAGGGTCATGGTATTGGGCTCGACCGGCAGCTGCTCGGTCTTTACCGCCTCGGCGAACCATTGCTCGAACAGACTGAATGGTTCACTCGGTGCCTGCGCCTCGCTCAAACCATCACGGGTGTAGTCGCGGCGCATATCGGCCAGGGTTGGGGTCATGGCAAGGCTCTCAAGAACAGAATCTGCCTAGCTTACCCAACCTCGGCCTCACTTGGCTTGATCGACATCAGCCGAACGCTTGGCCACCACGGCGGCGGCCGGGAGTGTCGGCTGGCTGTACTTGGCGAGCAGGGCTTGCAGGGTATCCTGCGAGGTCAGGACGATTTCCACGCGTCGGTTCAAGGCCCGGCCCGCAGTACTGTCGTTGGCGGCACGCGGCATGTCCGAGCCCACGCCCTTGACCAACAGCCGATCTTGTCGCAGACCGCTCAAACGAAAGATCGCGGTAAACGCCCGCGCCCGCTCATGGCTCAGCTCACGGTTAAGCGCCGCCGCACCGCTGCTATCGGCATGGCCGAGCACCAGAACGCCAATGCTCTTATCGCTCTCCACCAACTTGGCAACGCGACTGATAGGGCCGAGCGTCACCGGCAACAACATGTGCGGGCGATCGGGATTGAATGTCCCCAGTACTGGCGCAGTAACCACCAACACATTCTCTCGACGCTCCAGCTCGAAATGGCTGCCCTTGATCGCCTCACGCACGCGTGGCTCGTATTCATCCAAATTGGCCTGGATTATTTTCGGAGCGGGCATAGCGACCGCTTCGGTTTTTTTGCTCTTTTCAGAACCGGCGCAACCGGCAATCAGCAGACACAGGACGAGCGCGAGAGATCTGTTAGCAACCATTGGGTATCCACACACAAAACAGTCAGAAGAAACCGGCCACTGGCCAGCATTAACGGCCTGAACAGCCACATGTGGCAGGGAGTTTAGTCGAGCTCCCTACAAACATTCAGCCAACATGCGCGCAAGTTTTTGCGCACGAGGGTCCATTAAGACGAACGGTCCTAAATTGTTGGTGACGAAGCCAAAGGCCACATCACGTTCCGGATCGGCAAAGCCGATGGAGCCGCCTGCCCCCGGATGGCCGAAGGCGCGTGGGCCCATGCCGTAAGTCGCATTCGCCAGCGCCGGCTGATCGAGCATGCAGCCCAAGCCAAAGCGGGTGCAGGTCAGCAGGGTCTTGTCATCGCCGACGCCATGCTCGCGAGTCAGCTCGTCGAGCAGCTCGCTTTCCAGCAGCCGACCATCGAGCAGGCCAGTGTAAAAACCCGCGAGGCTGCGTGCATTGCCGTGCCCATTGGCCGCGGGCTGCTGCATACGCCGCCACTCCGGCTTATTGGTGCTGGTCATGATCGAGGGCGGATTAGTGAAGGCCCGCGTGCTCATGGCCGCCGGCTCACGCATCATCACCTTGAGCAGGCGTTGCGCGGCGGCGTCGCCGATATTGCCCTTGCCCCGGGTAATAGCGGCCACGCGCTCGAACTCTTCATCGGCCAGACCGACATGGAAATCCAGACCCAGCGGTTTAGCCGTACGCGCGACTATCGACTCGCCTGGCCCACGCCCTTCGATGCGGCGCAATACTTCGCCGACCAACCAGCCATAGGTGATCGGCGCATAACCATGCCCCTCGCCCAGCGGCCACCAAGGCCGCTCGGCAGCCAGCGCAGTGGTCATGGCCTGCCAGTCATACAGGGCTTCGGCGGGTAGTTGCTCGCGCAATGCCGGCAAGCCGGCCTGATGGCTGAGCAGATGACGCAGGCTGATTTTTTCCTTGCCGGCCGCGGCGAACTCCGGCCAGTAACGGGCTATCGGGGCATCCAGATCGAGCTTGCCCTCGCCGACCAGCTGCAAGGCCGTGACGGCGGTGAAGGTCTTGGTGCAGGAGAACAGGTTGAGGATGGTGTCGCTGTGCCAGGCCTGCTGACCATCCTTGTCGGCCGTGCCGGCCCAGATATCCAGCACGGTCTCGCCGGCGATCTGCACACAGAGCGCAGCGCCACGCTCTTGCGGGTCTTCGAATAACGCGGCAAAGGCGTCTTTTACGGCCTCGAAGTTAAGGTCGAAATAACCCTGAATCAGCATGGATAAATCCTTATGCACTTTAACTAAGACGGTGCTCGACGCGCTGCGCACACCGGCACTGCGCGTGCGCGGCTAAGGCGCAGGCTGCGCTTCGACGTTGACTTGCGCTGCCGCTTGCGCGGCAGGCGGCTTGGCCATGCTCGTCAGGCTTTTACCCAACGCGAGGTTGCTTTTGCGCACGCTCTCGACAAACCCGTTGAAAGGCCGATCGGTGATGCCAAGCAACCCCAGATGGCCGTTCTCGCCATCCAGCAGGCGCCCGGTTACCGGCTGGTCCAGATACTGGAACCAGTGCGCACCGACTATCGCGGGCTCGGCCAGGGCCTGCTTGAGGAAGTGCGCG
>JBFKAF010000059.1:0-10576 GCA_041621735.1 Pseudomonas sp. | reverse complement strand
GGCGTTCGTCTGTCCATCGACGACTTCGGCACCGGCTATAGTTCCCTGGCACGCCTGAAACGCCTGCCCGTCCACAAGCTCAAGCTCGACCAGAGTTTCGTGCGCGGTTTGCCGCACGACCACGACGATGCAACCATTACCCGCGCGGTGATCGCACTCGGCCACAACCTGGGCCTGAAGGTACTGGCCGAAGGCATCGAACAACCGCAGCAGATGGAATTCCTCCGTCAGCTAGGCTGTGACCAGGGCCAGGGTTATCACTTGGGTCGCCCGCAACCGGCCGAGCAGTTGGCAACAGCGCTTGCACTGCCGCAGCCGCTGCACAACGGCCCGCCTACCAGGCGAGTCACCCAGTCAGAGGATTAAGGAACGATCATGCGCGTGATGATTCTCGAAGATGACCACTGGATCGCCGACCTGCTCAAGCAAATCGTCCTCAGCCTGCGGCCCGGCGTCCATGTCGCCTGCCTGGGCAATGTCGCCGATGCCCTGCTCGATTGGCAGCAGCACGCCGCCGACCTGGTGATCGCCGACTGGAACCTGCCCGACGATCCCGGCACCCTGCTGCTCGAACGGATTCGTCGGGACAATCGCCAAGTGCCCCTGGTGATGATCACCGGCCGCGCCGATCGCAACAGCGTGATGGAGGTCAGACCGCTGGGCATCAGCGCCTTCATCAGCAAACCCTTCCAAGTGCCCAAGGTGCTCGAATGCCTGGAGCGTCTGCTACCACCGGCTGACGACAGCCCAGTAGCCGAGACCAGCCCCAGCGCGAGCCTGAGCGCCTACCTGGCCGGGCTGCCCGCCAAGGATCTGGACCTGCCGTTACAGCCCGGCATGCTCGATGGCCTGCAACCGAACCCGGGCGTGCCACCGAGCCTGCAGGTGCTCGGTGAGCGCTGGCAATTCGACCCGGCGCTGACCGCACGCCTGGTCGCCGCTGCCAACAGCAGCCAATACAACACCACCGGCACACCTTGCCTGAGCCTCTCCGCGGCGCTGCGCACCCTGGGCCCGGCCACCAGCCTGAATATCGGCCTCGGCCTCGGCCTGCGCCCGAGTGCGGAACTCGAGGATGCCGAATTGCAGCTGCAGGCCCTGGCCCACATGCAGCAGGTCGAGCGTTTGAGCCAACGGCTCGGCGAGCTGGCCGCGCAGTGCCAGGTCGACCCCGCACCGCTACAGACGGCGGCGGCGCTGCATCGCATTGGCGAGCTATGTGTGCTACACCATGCCCAGCTCTGGCAGAATGCTGGCAACACACTGGACGCGGAGCAGCTGAACCAGGCGCTGGACGAACTCAGTAGCGAGTTGGCCATTCGCCTGAAAACCCATTGGCACCTTCCTCTACCCCTGCGCGAACTGATCGGTGCTTGTTATGTATTGCCCGGCAACAATGTCAAACGCGAGACCCTGCTCATGCGCCTGGCCGTCAGCGAGCTAGACGCCAACCCCGACAGTAACGACCAGGCCCGATTGCGGCGCCTGGCCGGATTATCCTGAGGAAGCCCTTAGACGCCGTGGTGAAGGATTAGGATGTCGTCAATGAGTTCACCCGAGAAGTCTGCCGCGATTCGCTGGATAGTCGGTCTTGGCAGCCTGAGCTTGGCGTTGTTCTTCGCCGCGCTGGGCTGGCGGGCCCTGAGCGAGCGCGAAACCCTCTGGCAGATGCAGATCGCCAAGCAAGGTGAGCTGCAGCAGCTGGCGCTGCAAAGCACCCAGTTCGCCCTGCAAAAACAGGCACAGGTACTGGTCGAGAGCATCGCCGCCGATGCCTGGGTCGTCGAGCTGGTGCGTCAGGCCTATGAACTGCAGCGTCACTCCGGCGGGCAAGCCAGTGCCGAGTTGAATGCCATTCGCAACCAGCTCTATACCCGCCTGGCGCCCCGCTGGCGCAACCTGCAGCGTGAGCATCCGTTCCGCCTGTACGTGCACCTGGCGCCTCGGGTCAAGGTGCTGCTGAGGGTGCACGAACCGGAAGCATTCGGCGACGACCAGACCGAGCAACGGCCGATGGTCCGCGACGCCCTGCGCGACGGCCTCAGCAAAGCCGGCCTCGGCCTGGTTCGCGACAGCCTGGGCATGCGCGCCGTGATCCCGTTGCAGGTGGCAGGCACGGCTGGCGCACTCACCGTTGGCGCCATCGAGGTCGCGTTCGGGGTGCTCAACAACCTGCAGCAGCTCGATCAGAAGCTGAACGCCGGGATCGCCCTGTTGCTCCCCCAGCACACCCAGGCACCACCGCGCAGTGGCGAAAGCCTGCGTGGGCTCTTCAGCAAGTCCAGCAACTGGCACCTGATGGACTCCTCGCGGCCCCAGCTGGAACGTTGGCAGGCGCGCCACATGCTGCCCGACCCGGACAGTGGATCGGCGCTAAAACTGCTCGAAGATCAAGGCCGTACCTATCTGCTCAACCAGATCGGTTTGAGCGGTTATCGGCCGACAGCTAGCGCCGACGCCGGCGAGCCAGCCATCGCCCTGACGTGGCGCGATGTCAGCGAGCAGTTCGCCTCGCACCAGCAGGAAAAACACTGGCTGGTCGGCAAATGGCTGGTGGCCTGGTTCGGCGCCGAAACCCTGCTCTTGGTGCTGCTGCTGGCCACCCGCCACAGCACCCAGCAGCTGATGCGCCGGCACCAGGACGAACTGCAGCACAAACACCGGCAAAGTGAGCATTCGCGCCAGTTACTGGCAATCATCGCGCAAGCGCAGGCCGTCTATATCGACGCGCAAAACCACGCGCAAGCCTTCGACGCGCTGCTGCTGCGCATCCTCGAACTGACCGCCAGCCAGTTCGGTTTTATCGGTGAAGTGCGGCAAGACGCCGATGCTGCCCCCTATCTGCGCCTCTATGTGCTCAGCGACCTCGCCCAAGGCACGCGCGTTGCGCCCTCCCCGGTCGACAACAGCCACAGTGGCCTGGAGCTGCGTAACCTCGACAGCCTGTTCGGCACAGTCATCCGCAGCGGGCTGCCCTTGATCGCTAACCATCCGCCGCCCGACAGCGCCGACACCGGTCTGCCCGCCAGCCTGCCAACGCTGCAAGCCTGCGCCGGCCTGCCGATTCATGCCAACGGCCAGCTGGTCGGCATGCTCGGCCTGGGCAACAGCGCCGAGGGTTACTCGCCTGAGTTGGCCGAGCAGCTGCAATCGCTACTCGCCACCCTCGGCCAGCTGATCGAGGCGCTACACCGCGACACTCTGCGCGAACAGGCCCAGCAGCGCCTGCAACGCCAGCAAGATGCGCTGCGGGCACTCAACGAGATTGCCGGCCTGCCTAAACTGCTCAGCCAGGAGCAGCTGCGCCAAGCCCTGCAGGTCGGTGCCAATTTCTATCAGACGCCACTGGCGATCATCAGCCAGGTCGACGGCGACGATTACCGGGTGCTGGTACAGATTTCGCCAACGGGCACCTTGCACGACGATCAGCATTTCCCGCTCGGCGACACCTACTGCAGCATTACCCTGCAAAGCGACAGCGCCCTGGCCATCGAACGGATGGCGCAATCGCCGCATGCCGGTCACCCCTGCTATGAAAAATTCGCCCTGGAAACCTATATCGGTATCGGCATCTGGGTTGCCGGACGGCGCTTCGGCACCCTGAACTTCTCCTCGACCGAGGCGCGCGAGCAAGCCTTCGACGAAGCCGACCGAGAGTTCCTCCACCTGTTCGCCCGCTGGGTCGGCTCGACCCTCGAGCGCCAACAACAGGAGCAGGCACGCCAGAGCCTGCTCGAGCGCCTGGACGAGGCCCAGCGCATCGCCCGACTCGGCCACTGGGAAGTCAATCTGGAGAGCGGCGAGCTGTATTGGTCGAGCATGGTCTTCGAGATTTTCGGCCGTGCCCCAGGAGACTTCAGTCCCAGCGCAGAAGCATTCAAACAAGCCGTGCATGCTGACGACCGCCGCCTGCTCGAGGCCAGCGAGCAACAGGTCCTGGCCGGGGGCGCCTACGATCTGGTGCACCGCATCGTCCGGCCCAATGGCCAAGTCCGCTGGGTACATGAATTGGCTCGCCTGCAACCGGACGAACGGGGCCGGATGCTCCGTCTGGTCGGCACCGTGCAAGATATCAGCGCCAGCAAGCAGCATCAGGACGAAGTCCGTGAGGCGCGCACCTTCCTCCAGGCCGTGCTCGACTCGGCGACCGGGGTGTCGATCATCGCCACCGACCCCAACGGCCTGATCACCCTGTTCAACTCTGGCGCCGAGCGGCTGCTCGGTTACCGCGCGGACGAGATGGTCGAGCGCTGCACCCCCGCGGCCTTCCACCTGGACAGCGAAGTGCAGCTGCGCGGCGCCGAACTCAGCCAAGCGCAGGGCCAGCCGATCGAGGGGTTCGAGGTATTCGTGCACCACTCGCGCACAGGCGAGCCGGAAACCCGCCAGTGGACCTATGTGCGCAAGGATGGCCGCCAGCGCACGGTCAACCTGACCGTCAGCGCCATTCACGACGGCTCGGGGAATATCAGCGGATTCCTCGGGATTGCCAGTGATATCAGCGCCCTGCAGCAGGCCACCCGCGCCTTGCAGAAGAGCGAGAGCCAGTTCCGCGGCATGGTCACCAACCTGCCCGGTGTGGTTTATCGCTGCCGCAACGACGCCGACTGGAGCATGAGCTACATGAGCGAGGAGATCCTCGCCCTGAGTGGCTATCCGGCCGCCGACCTGATCGACAATCGGGTGCGCAGTTATGCCAGCGTGATTCACCCGGACGATCTGCCGCTGACCTACGGTGCCGCGGACGCCATCGCGCGCCGAGAAGTCTTCGAACTGACCTACCGGTTACTGCACGCCGACGGTCATTGCGTGTGGGTCAGGGAAAAAGGCCGTGGCGAATACGACCGCCGCGGCAATCTGCTGTGGATCAGCGGGTTCATCTGGGACATCAGCGAGCGCAAGGCGGTCGAGGATGAACTCAAGCTGATCCAGCAGCGCTTCAGCATCGCCTTCACCTCCGCGCCCCTGGGCATGGCCCTGGTGTCACTGCAGAACCACTGGTTGGAGGTCAACGACGAACTCTGCCGCATGTTCGGCTATAGCCGTGCCGAGCTGCTGCTCACCACGCCACAGCAGCTGACCCACCGCGACGACGTGCACGCCAACCGGCACAACGTCGAGGAGCTGCTGGCCGGTCGTATCAACGCCTACCAGATGGAGAAACCCTACCTGGACAAGCAGGGCAGGATCATCTGGGTGCTGCTCAGCGTCTCGCTGGTGCGCGACCGCGAGGGCCAACCCCTGCACTTCATCTCCCAGTTCCAGGACTTCAGCGACCGGGTCACTGCCGAGCGTGCCCTGCGCGAGCGCGAGGACTACCTGCGCACCCTGCTGGATAACGTGCTCGACGCGATTATCACCTTCGACGAACTCGGCGCGATCGAGACCTTCAACCAGGCCGCCGAGCATATCTTCGGCTACTGCCTGGCCGAGGTCGCCGGGCGCAACGTCAGCCTGCTGGTGCCCGCATCCGAGCACTCGCAGTCGAACGAGCCGATTGCTCTGCGGCTTAAGCGCGAGCTGCCTCATAGCCTCGGCAGCGCACGCGAGGTCCAGGGCCTCAAGCGCAACGGCGAAACCTTCAGCATGGAGCTGGCGGTCTCGCAAATCAGCCACCAGGGCGAGCGACGCTTTATCGCGGTAATCCGCGACATCAGCGAACGCAAGCGCATCGAGCGGATGAAGAACGAGTTCGTCTCCACCGTCAGTCATGAACTGCGCACGCCCTTGACCTCCATCGCCGGCTCGCTGGGCCTGATCAACGGCGGCGCTCTGGGCGAAGTGCCGGCCAGCATGCGGCAGATGCTGAGCATCGCCCAGGACAACAGCCTGCGCCTGAGCCAACTGATCAACGACCTGCTGGACATGGACAAGCTGGTCGCCGGACAGATGACCTTCGAGCTGCGCGAACAACCACTGATGCCACTGGTCGAGCTGGCGCTGCAGCACAACCAACCCTACGCCAACCAATACCAGGTGCAACTGCAGCTGAGCCAGCGCGCCGATGCGGCTCAGGTACGGGTCGACAGCCAGCGCCTGGCCCAGGTACTGGCCAACCTGCTGTCCAATGCGGCGAAGTTCTCCCCCGCCGGCCAGACGGTGGAGATCCGCGTGCAGCAGCAATCCGAGCACGTGCGGGTCAGCGTGCAAGACCTGGGCCCGGGTATCCCCGCGGCCTTTCACACGCGCATCTTTCAAAAATTCGCCCAGGCCGATGCCTCCAGTACCCGCGCAAAGGGCGGCACCGGCCTGGGGTTGGCGATCAGCAAGGAAATCATCGAATACATGGGCGGTCAGATCGGTTTCGACTCACGGCACGGCGAGGGCACCACCTTCTGGTTCGAGCTGCCGCACGAGGGTGCGGCATGAGCCCCTTCAGCAGCCAGCAGCCCGCCCCGCGGAGCCGCTGGACGCGGAGCCGGGCGCTCAGCTGGGGACTCAGCCTGGGCCTGTTGCTGTTACTCGGCTTAAGCGTCGAACTGCTGTTGCAGCAGTACCGCCTGCGCCAACACGACGCCGTTCAACAACGGCTCACCGCCAGTGCCGGTGAGGTGCGCACGGTGCTGCTCAGCGAGTTGAGTTCCACCCTGCATCTGGCCACGGGCCTGGCCTCCTACATCACCGCCAAGCAAGGGCAGCTGGATGAAGCGGAGCTGCAACCCTGGCTGCAAGGCTTGCTGCGTCAGGGCCGGCATATCCGCAACATTGGCCTGGCCCCGGACAACCGCATCAGCTACATCTACCCCTTGGCGGGTAACGAAGCCGCCCTCGGCCTCTACTACCCCGATCAGGTCAAACAGTGGCCGGCGGTTCAACGCATCATCGCCAACCGCAGTCCCGTGCTCGACGGCCCGCTGCAGCTGGTCCAGGGCGGTAACGGGCTGATCTACAGGGTCCCGGTGTTCCTCGATGACCAACGCTACTGGGGCATGATCAGTACGGTGATCGATTACGATCAGCTGTATGCCCAGGTGGAACAGGTGGCCCATCAACGCGACCTATCCATCCGCCTTCAGCATCGCGATGACCAGGCCAGCACCGACCTGCTCACCACCGCCCCTGACAGCGCAACACCCAGGGTCAGCTTGCGAGTCAGTTTCGCCGGGGCCCATTGGCGACTCGAAGCCAGCGAACGGCTGGCGCATGAGCCGCCACTCGGCTGGCTGCGGCTGCTCGGCTGGAGCCTGGCGCTGGCCGTGGCCACCCTGATTGGCCTGACCCTGCACGCGCAGAATCGCCAGGCAACCCTGTTGCTGGCCCTCAACCGCAGCCAGCGGCAATTTCATCAGGCATTCGAAATGGCCCCGCAAGGCCTGGCCCTGCTCGACCTCAAGGGCCGCCTGCTGGCCACCAACCAGACCCTCTGCCAACTGCTCCGGCGCAGCCCGCAGAGCCTGCTCGGGCAACCCCTCAGCCAGTTCAGCGATGACCCACGGAGTGCCCGCCTGAACGAAGACCTGGCCGAGCTCGGCGCCGCACAGGGCGGCCACTGGCAGCTGTGCCTGCTCGACGCGCAAGGCGAGCACATCGATGTGGAGCTGAGCGCCGCCGCCCTGAACGCCGACCAGAGTGCGCCAGGCAGCTGGATCGTGCATATCCAGGACATCCGCGAGCGCCAGCGCCTGCAGCGTCTGCAGAATGAGTTCGTCTCCACCGTCAGCCATGAGTTGCGCACCCCGCTGACCGCCATCAGCGGTCCGCTGGAGCTGATCAATGCCGGCGCCCTGGGTGAGGTGCCGGAAGGCCTGCGGCAGATGTTGCAGATCGCCCAGCACAACAGCCACCGCCTGGTCCTGCTGATCAACGATCTGCTGGACATCGGCAAGCTGGAAGCGGGAAAAATCGTTTTCGACCTGCAACCACAAACCCTGCAACCCCTGATCGACCAGGCCCTGAGCAGTAACCAGGCCTACGCCGCAGAATATGCGGTGACCCTGCGCCAGCTCGGCAGCTGCGAAGACTCGGTCATCGTCGATGGCCAGCGCCTGCAGCAGGTGCTGGCCAACCTGCTGTCCAACGCCGCCAAGTTCTCTCCTCGCGGCGGCGCTGTGGAGCTCTACACCGAACGCCTGGGCTCGCAGCTGCGGCTCAGCGTACGCGATCGCGGTGCGGGAATACCCCCGGCCTTTCAAGGCCGCATTTTTCAGAAGTTTGCCCAGGCCGACGCCTCCAACACCCGCCAGAAGGGCGGCACCGGCCTGGGCTTGGCCATCAGCAAGGAGTTGATCGAGCGCATGCACGGATGTATCGGTTTTGACTCGCAAGAAGGCCAGGGCACGACGTTCTGGTTCGAACTCCCGTTGCAGCCCACTGAGACACAGCCATGATCGAATCACCGAAGGCCCACAAGCCAGGCCACTGGCAGGCGTTCTTCAGCCGCCGCAACGCCATCGCCTGGGCCGTGCTGGCCATCGCCCTGTTGGCCAGCACGGCCGTTTGGCAATACCTGCACAGCCGCGAAAGGCTGGCCGCCGAGCGGCAGTTCGAGCTGTTGACCGGCGAGGTCAGCGGGGCCATCCGCAAGCGCATGACCGACCATGAACAGATTCTGCTGGGCGGTGCCGGCCTGTTCGACGCCAGCCAACGGGTCGACAGAGACGAATGGCGGGTCTATGTCGAACGCCTGAACCTGGCCGCCAATTACCCCGGCATCCAGGGCGTGGGCTTTGCCCGTATCCTGCAGCCGCAGGCGGTGGCCGACTTCGAGGCCGATGTGCGCGGCGAAGGCTTCCCCAACTTCACCCTGCACCCGGCCGGTGCGCGCGCGCTGTACAGCTCGATCCTGCTGCTCGAACCCTTTAGCGGCCGCAACCTGGCCGCCTTCGGCTACGACATGCTCTCGGAGGCGACCCGCCATAGCGCCATCATGGCGGCCGCGCGTAGCGGCAAGAGTCGTATTAGCGGACGCGTGACCCTGGTTCAGGAGACCCATGGCAAGGTGCAGGCCGGTCTGCTGATGTATGTGCCGATCTACCGCGCCGGTCAGCCTCTGCAGACGCCCGAGCAGCGTCTCGACGCCCTGCGCGGGGTGGTCTACAGCCCCTACCGAATGGACGACCTGATGGCCGGCATCATCGGCAACCAAGCGCGCAAACTGGACTTCAGCATCCATGACGGCGAGCAACCCCACAGCGAGGCCCTGCTCTACAGCACCCAGGAGCAGCAGACCGATCGCCAGCCCATGCTCAGCAAACAGCAGAAGCTGGCGCTCTATGGGCAGAACTGGTCGCTGAATTTCAGCAGCCGACCGGCCTTCGAGGCCGGCGTTCACAACGACGGCCTTCTGGTGGTGCTGGGTGGCGGCGTCAGCCTGCTGCTGTTCGTGCTCGCCTCCCTGCTCACCCTGCGCCGCGAACAAGCCGAGGCCCTGGCGCAGAAGATGACCGTACAGATCCGCCAGAGCAGCGAAGACCTGCGCAAGAGCGAGGAACGCCAAAGCCTGGTACTCAAGGGTAGCAACGACGGCTGGTGGGATATCGACCTGCAGGCCCAGAGCTTCGTCGCCTCGGCGCGCGCCTGGGAGATGCTCGGCTACCCGCCCAACGACAGCGCCCAAGACCTCAGCCGCTGGCGCCAGATGGTGAGTGCCGAAGACCTGGGGCCGCTGCTGGAGAACCTGCATCAGGCCATCGCGTCGGACGCCGAGTCCTTCAACAGCGAGGCACACATGCTGCACCAGGCCGGGCACGAGGTGCCGGTGCTGCTGCGCGGCTTCATCCTGCGCGCTGCCGCCGGAAAGCCGCAGCGGCTAAGCGGCACCATGCAGGACCTCACCGCGCGCAAGCGCGTCGAGCGGATGAAGAGTGAGTTCGTCTCCACCGTCAGCCATGAGCTGCGTACCCCCTTGACCTCCATTTCCGGCGCCCTGGGCTTGATCAACGGCGGCGCCATGGGTGAAGTGCCCCCCTTGATGGGGCAGATGCTGCAGATTGCGCAACAGAACAGTCAGCGTCTCAGCCTCCTGATCAACGACCTGCTGGACATGGACAAACTGGCGGCCGGCAAGCTGGCCTTCGACCTGCTCGTGCAACCGATCAAACCCCTGATCGAGCAGGCTCTGACGGCCAACCAGGCCTATGCCGAACAGCATGAGGTCAGTTTTCAGCTCGACCAGCCCGGCGACATGTGGGTCCGGGTGGACACGCTGAGGCTGCAACAGGTGCTGGCCAACTACCTGTCCAATGCCAGCAAGTTTTCCCCGCCCGGCGCCAGCGTACGCGTCCAGACAGAACTGCGCGGTTCGCTGGTACGGGTCAGCGTCATCGATCAGGGTCCCGGTATCCCCGAGGCCTTCCAGAGTCGCATCTTCGAGAAGTTCGCTCAGGCCGATGGTTCCGACCGCCGCGAACAAGCCGGCACCGGGCTCGGCCTGGCCATCAGCAAGGAACTGATCGAGCGCATGGGCGGCCATGTCGGCTTCCACTCGGTGCCTGAGCAGGGCGCCACCTTCTGGTTCGACCTGCCGCTGGTCGAGGAACACCTCCTGCCGCCGCATATCCAACGTGTGGCGACCGGCCCACGCGTGCTGGTAGTGGAGGACGACCCGAGTATCGTCCACCTGCTGGAGGTGATGCTC
>JBFKAF010000058.1:0-10683 GCA_041621735.1 Pseudomonas sp. | reverse complement strand
GTATATCTGCACACCGCTGAGGAACATCGCGCGATACAGGGCGTTGTTCTTGTCCCAGGCGTCATACAAGCCTACGCCGAAGGTGTCCTCGTCGAGGTAGTAGGTGCGCTTGCTGTAAACGTGACGCTTGCCGGGCTTGAGCGTTGCCTCGACGACCCATACACGGTGCAGCTCCCAACGTTCGCACTCTGGATTGGCATGGTTCTCGCCAAACTGGTTGTCCTGCTTGCAATCGAAGTAGAACTTGTAGGCGTTATAGGGGATGTACATCTCCTTGCGGCCCACCAGCTTGTAGTCGAAGCGCTCCTGGCTGCCGGAAAACATCTGCAGCTCGTCGAACAGGGTTACGCCGCCCTGGCTGGCCACGGGGGTATCGAAGGCAAACTCCGGGGCCAGTTTGACCCGGCGCTGCCCTGGCGTGTAACTGAAGGCGCGGCGCGGCTTGGCCAGTGGATCAAGGTAGTCGCTGAGCACGACCACTTCACCGGAACGACGTGCCGGGTAGTCATTGCGCGAGAACACCCGGGCATAGACCATAGGATCACGGTCAGCCTGCGTCACTTGGTAGTACGGCGTTTCCTCGAAGGTGGACTGTTCGGCAGCCTTGGTCACCTGACCGTTAGTGTCGATGACCCAGCTATTGGAGGACGAGGTGGTGCTGTAACCAGTGCCGATCTTATAGCGCAGTTGCTGGTTCCAGATCACCTCGTTACCGCTGGTAGGGATCGGGAATGGCAAACCACCGCGGCAGGCTGGATCGACCGCCAGGCCATCTTTCTGGATAACGCACTCGGTAGCATTACGTATTGTCGCATCGACCACTGCCTTGGGATAAGCGGCAGTGCGATGACTCGGGTAAATATCCAGGTAGTATTCCGGATACTTCTTCAGCAGGGTTTTCTGCCCCTCGCTCAGTTTGTCCGCGTACTGATCGAGGTTTTTCGAATCGATACGAAACAGCGGCTTTTCATCCTTGTAGGGGTCGACCCAAAAGCCACTGTCAGGCTTAAACCCTGCGGGGGCCTCACGCAGGCCACCCTCATAGGCAGGGATCGTACCTTCGGCATTACCGGCCTGAATTGCGCCCCAAGGGGTCAGGGTCTTACCCAGTTCGGCCGCCTCTTGCGGGCTGACTGCCGCCAGCGCGCATGCCGACAAACCAGTCAAGGCGATGCTAAATGCGAGTTGAAATTTCATGACCATGCTCCGATCTTGGAATTATTAAAAGGAGGTCTTGTAGGTGAAGGCCAACCAACCGCGGTCGGTACCCCCGACTGCGCCGTTGCCGTTGACCATGCGCGCGCCGTTGATGTTTCTGGAGTTTTTCTCCTGCGCGGAACTGTCGGCATAGCGCAGGCTGAACTCATGCAGCGAGCGGTAGGTCATCTTCGCGCCGACCGACCAGGAGAGCGCACCTTCACTACCACCGCCGGCACTGGCGGCGTTGCCGTTCAGGCCGTAGTTGACCGTCAGCGGAACATCCAAGGTCCAGGAAGGCAGAATCTCCACGTACTGCGGGGTGTAGTTCACCGCAACGGCGTAGTAGTCCTTGGTCGAGCAGCCATCTGACTTGTCACCGGCCCCACCTGTCTGGACATCCCGGCACCCGGCGAAGCCTTCGCCCTTGTACAGTTCCTCGTGAGAGGTGACCTTGTCCAGATGGCTGTAGGCGAACTCGGCCACCAAAGTGGCGTTATCGGCGATGAAGTTACGCGGCACGCCGTAAACAGCGTTAGCCACGAAGTGGATGGTGTCACCACGCGGCCCCTCATCATCCACCAGACTGACGCCTGTGGCGTTGAGCGCACCGCCCTTGCGGTAGGACAGATCGGCACCGACCGACGCCGTGCCAATGGCGGTGGACATGCTCAGGCCGTAGAGCTTGACGTCGCGCGGATAGACCAGCCGGTACTCGCGAGTCGCCAGGTTGACCTGCGGCGCCAGCCACGCCTGGTAGTCGTCGAACTCACGATAGTAGGCGCCGACCGTGGCTTCGATGGCCTCGATGTCCAGCTTGCCCATCACGCCCCAGTTCTGGCCATCGCGACCGCGCTTGGAGGTCGCATGGTTGAGGTTGAAGCCGGGTGCCAACGGCAGACGATCGGGCCCCTCGAAGAACGGGTCCGCGGCGCCAAAATAAGTGCCACCGTAGGGGAAGCGGGTGCTATCCCACTCATAGAAGTATTGCGCACCGAGTGTCAGGTTATCGGTGACCAGCGCCTTGGCCGAGACCTGGCCGATCGGCAAGAACACTTCCTTGGTCTCGATACCCGGGCTGGTTACGGCTTTCACCGCATCCACGGGCGCCTGCGAGTAGGACACGGCGTGCGCGCCAAACAGCAAGCCCTCGCCCCAGAACAACGCATGGCGACCCGCCTTAATGTTGACCGGGGCCGCGCCTATATTGAAGTTGCTCCAGACAAAGGCATCGAGGATCTCGCCCGACGGACCATTGACGTAGCGCTCTACTTCGCGGCTATAGCGATTGTTGTTGTAGCTGGTGGCCAGCCCAGGGACGCTGCTCTCGACCGAGGTATCGTCGTAGGCATTGTCGTACCAGCCGGCAGCGCTGACACGCCCGCCGAAATCGCTTTTGTAGGACACGTCGAACTCGGTCAACAAATCCAGGCGATTGGTGACGATGTCGCCCTTGTCGAACTTGCCGTCGGACTCGTCGAAATTCGGGTTGTTGAGGATCTTTTGGTCCTGATCCTCCATGCGCCAGCCCAGGTTGTAGCGCACGGTATTGTCCCAGCGCATGCGAATGTCGGGGTTGCCGACATCGATCTGCATCGCCGTGGCGCCTCCTGCACAGCCCATGATCGCAAGCGCCAGTACGCTACGCGGCATCGAGATCTGACCAAGCGTTCTAATCATCTTCATCTCAGCTCCGTTATTCTTGTTTTTCAACGACTTACGATAGGCAACACACAACAGCTGCGTGTTCGACCTCCCACGGAATGGCTTTCTAGCTGCACACTAACGATAAAAACGTTCCACTCTGCGTGAAAGACACCTTAGCGGATAACAACCATTAATTCCATATCCAGATTTAGATTCTTTATTGAGAATAGCCACCCATCTCATACCAAAACCGTCTACGAACGTGCCTGGCGCCGGGCACGGGACCCGGCCGGACGCCGGGTACAGAGCTTCGACACCCCGAAGCAAAAGTAAACATATTTCTACTATTTGTTCAATATTTGCTTTGGCCGGTGTGAGAATTGGGCTTTAATGAGCGTAGCACTACCCCCGTTTGGCGCTTCCCACACCCGTGAATTCGCGCGCCGAGCGCTCTGACACCCTTAGCCAGAAGGAGGACCCATGAATATTGATCTCAGTGGTAAGCGCGTGATCGTGACCGGCGCGTCCCGCGGTATCGGCCGGGCCATTGCCGAGGCATTCGCCGCAGAAGGTGCGCGGGTCGCGATCTGTGCACGCACCGAAGAAGCCGTAATCGCGGCCGGCAAGGCCTTAGAGGCTAGCGCCCAGGCAGTGATCGCCCGCGCGGTCGACGTCACCGATAGCGCGGCCGTCCAGCAATTCGTTCAGGAAGTCGCCGACAGCTGGGGCGGGGTGGATGTACTGGTCAACAACGCCGGCCAGGGCAAGGGCGGCAATCTGGATACGCTGACGCCGGAAGACATCCTCGAACATGCCAACATCCTGCAGATGGGCCATTTTCGCTTTGTCCAGGCGGTGGTGCCTTTCATGCGCAAACAACACTGGGGACGGATCATCGAGATCAATGCCCTGGCCGGTACCGTTCCGACTCCGGATGGCATCCCGTCGGTGATCAACCGCGCCGCCTGCGTGGCCCTGTCGCGCTCGCTGGGCATGTCTCTGGCCAAGGACAACATACTGGTCAACAGCCTGAATATGGGCTGGATCGACACCGGGCAGTGGGAGCGCCACTATAAGGAGATGGGGCCGGGCGTAAGCCGTGAAGAATTCGATGCCATGGTCATGAAGGTGGTGCCCATCGGACGCTACGGCAAGCCCGAGGACGTCGCGGGCATGGCCTTGTTCCTGGCCAGCGAATACGCCAGTTTCATCAGCGCCGCCTCGATCGATATCGCCGGTGGCATGGGCGGGCAGATCGCCTACTTCCCGACGCTGAAGCGTGATTTCGCCGCCGCGATTCTCGCACGCAACAGCAACAACTGAGCCTAGCATCGGCCCTACCCTCGCCTGCAGGTATAGCGCGAGGTGGGGCTCGTTGTGCAAACCACCCATCCAACGGATCAGGATCGACACCATGAGTCAGTCGCTTTACGACATTCCGCTCAAATCCATCGAAGGCTCCACCCTTACCCTTGAGCAGTTCAAGGGCAAGGTGCTACTGGTCGTCAACGTCGCCTCGAAGTGCGGACTCACCCCGCAGTACGAAGGCCTCGAGGCGCTCTATGAAGAGAAGCGTGCACAGGGATTCGAAGTGCTGGGCTTCCCGGCCAACGACTTCCGCGACCAGGAGCCGGGCAGCGACGAAGAAATCCAGGCGTTCTGCAACCTCAACTACAGCGTGCAGTTTCCGCTGTTCGCCAA
The DNA here is from genome assembly GCA_041621735.1 of Pseudomonas sp. GTDB lineage: Bacteria > Pseudomonadota > Gammaproteobacteria > Pseudomonadales > Pseudomonadaceae > Aquipseudomonas. The sequence goes on along the minus strand of JBFKAF010000058.1, from coordinate 6,138 downwards.
GATCGCGGTGACCGGCGCGCAGCAGCATCCGCTCTACAGCGCACTGACCGCAGCCTGTCCGCTGGCGACCGGTGACGGCCCGATGCGTGAACGTTTGAAAGGCTACGGCATCGAGCCGGAAACACCGCCGGCGGTGCAGTGGAACTTCGAGAAGTTTCTGGTCAGCCGCGAAGGCCGGGTAGTCGGGCGTTTTGCTCCGGATATCGCAGCCGACGACCCCGCCTTGAGGCTTGCCATCGATGCACAATTAAGCCTGAAGCCTTAACCCGCGGCGCCCTACTCGGCGGATCATCGCGGCTAGCCCTAGCCTCGATGATCCGCCGGCTGCATTTCAGGACGCACAGGCCATGATCAGGAACTGGCGAAACGCCTGGGCCGGCTCGGACAGTTGCGCCTCGGGGTGCCAGATCAGCCCCAGTTCCATGGGCGGAATGACATCGACCAGCGGCCGACTCTCGATTTTCTTGCCTTCCAGCGACCAGGCCCGATAGAGCATGTCGGAGAGTATGGTCACGCCAAAGCCATGGGCGACCAGCCCGCGCAAGGCTTCCATCGACGACGTTCGAAACGCCACCTTTGGCATCCGCCCCTGGGACTGCCAGTAGCGCAGAGCCGAGACTTCCCCCTCGTCCACGGTCGGCATGATGTACGCATGCTCTGCCACGTCCGCCAAGGTGATTGACGAGACTGCATTCAGCGGGTGCTGAGTGGCCAACCACAACTGACGCCGCGAGCGGATCAGCACATGGTGCTCGAAGCGCATCAAGTCCTGGGTATTGGAAATGATGGCCAAGCCAAGATCCAACTCGCCAGCGAGAACCGCCGTCTCGATACTCGGTCGATCCATGTCGAGCAGGTCGATCTCCACCTGCGGGTAGCTGCGCTTGAAGCGCGCCAGCAAGGCAGGCAGAAAATAGCCGAGCACCGTATAGGACGCCCCGACTCGCACCACCCCTTGCATCGAGTGGCCGAGAAACAACGGCTCGCTAAGCGCATCCTGCAGGGTGTCGAGGATATGCCGGGCGTGCTGGGCGAACTTGTTGCCTTCGGCGGTCAAGGCAACGCCATAGGGCAAGCGCTCGAACAGGCTGACGCCAAGCGCCTGCTCCAACTGCAAGACGGCGGCAGTGATGGCCGACTGCGAGACATGCACCTTGAGCGCCGCCTGGGAAAACTGGCCCGCGTCGGCCGCCGCTACGAAGTAGCGCAACTGTCGCATCGAAATATCTTTGCCCTTAGCCATCTGCTTTTCTGATACCTGTGACCTGTAATTGTGAACTGCCTTCGGGCATCCGCTGAGTACACTCAGTTGCTGAGCGGATTTGCGCCTCACCAGGGATACGGACCCGGCTGCAGACGCGGTTTCGCGACCGCCCGGTTTAAGCACCAATAATAAGAATGGCTGAAGGTAGAAGATGAATCCGATCAACTATAGCGAGTACGAATCCGAACATTCGGGCGACTTTCAGACCGAAGCCTCGTTATACCAGAAGGGCTTCGATATCCGCCTCGAGCATGCGCGCTGGTCCTGCTCAGGCACGGCGTCGGTGGAAATCCGCAACAGCTGTTTGATACGTCTGCGCTTGCCCGCCGACGACTTCAACCAAGGCGAACCCGAACACAATCTCGGAAGGTTTTCCGGGCGCGGCATGCGCCACTTCAAGCCCCTCGGCCAACTCCTGTTCATTCCTCATGGTACCGAGTTTCATCTCAAGCATGGGGCCTGCCAACAGAAAGCGCTGGTCTGCCTGTTCGACACCGCGGCGTTAGGGGCACTGGCGGCGTATCACTGGAACTGGGCGGAATGCGCCAACGAAAGCATGCTGAACCTGCAGAGCCCCTACCTTCAGGCCTCATTGCAGCGGCTGGCCGAAGAAGTCGCTGCGCCAGGATTCGCCAGCGAGCTGCATACCGAATGCCTGCTGACCAGTATCGCCTTGGATCTGCGGCGAGAATTTCTCGGCCCCCAGGACGCCAGCGATGCCGTTGGCAAGCTCAGTGCCAGACAGCTCGCGTTGGTGCGCGAACTGGTGGACGCCGGCCCCGAGGAAGACCTTTCCCTTCAGCGCCTGGCGGACATTTGCGCCTTGCCGGTCAGGAAGCTCTCGGTCTACTTCAAGAACACCACCGGCAAGACGCTGCGCCACTATGCCGCGCAAACCCGCATGAACAAGGCCATGGCGCTGCTCGCCGACCAGCGCCTGCTGATCAAGCAGGTCGCCTATCAGAGCGGTTTCCAGAATGCCGCAGCTTTTTCCGCGGCTTTTCGCAAGGCGGTCGGCCTGACGCCAGAGGAGTTTCGCCGGCAGCGCTTGGGCTGAGACACGCCCCGCTGTACCACTAGCATTGATTCAGGGACCGCTTAGCTCGGGCCATTATTTATACGTCTGCTCGCGGACGGCGAACGTAAATCTTTGCATCATCGGCATAGCGTACAGAGCGATGACCCCGCCCTCGGTAGCGCAATGGCGAACGTGCAGATCTCCCAGGGTAATTCGCGCGACCGTCCCGTTTATGCCTGTCGGACCTGAGGCGCAACGCTGCGTGCAAGGATTGGCTGTGACGATGTTGGCCACCTTACCCCGCTATGCGGCCTAATCCGCTTGCTGTGCCTCAGACCCGCATTTTGCCTCGGGCGTCCTGCTGATTCGCCGTCACCGGCGCCCTTTGCCGTTCGGCTAACACTTGCCCTTGCCCGGCGTGTAGAGGGCGTGCATCGCCACGCCAGCAACCTGGCCAGCTTGGCTGACGCACCAAAAAAATGGCCCACAAGGGGCCATAAAGGTGATGAAGAATTGCAACGATTCAACACAGTAGTTATGCAGTACGGATTAACGCTGGGTTTCCTGGGAGACGATGGTTTCCGGACTCATGTCGGTTTCCGAATGTGGCGTATCGCTGATCCGATACCCCCCCTTAAGGCCATCGTTGAGGATTGACCAGATACCCTTGTTGAAGTCATAGCTGACGTTTTTCACGGTGTAGGGAATGGTCTTGTCGTAGAGCTGCACACCGCTCTGGAACAAGGCGCGATAAAGCAGGCCGCCCTGATCCCAGGCGTCATACAGGCCGGCCCCGAAGGTGTCCTCGTCGAGGTAGTAGGTGCGCTTGCTGTAGGCGTGACGCTTGCCTGGCTTGAGCGTGGCCTCTACGACCCAGACACGGTGCAGCTCCCAACGTTCGCACGCCGGGTTGGCATGGTGAGTGAGAAATTGCTCGTCCTGCTTGCAGTCGAAGTAGAACTTGTAGGCGTTGTACGGGATGTACATCTCCTTGCGTCCGACCAGTTTGTAGTCGAAGCGGTCCTGGCTGCCGGAGAACATTTGCAACTCGTCGAACAAGTTGACCCCGCCTTGGTTGGGTACCGGCGTGTCATAGGCGAACTCAGGGGCCAATTTGATCCGCCGCATCCCCGGGGTGTAGCTCCAGGCACGTCGTGGCTTGCTGGTCGGGTCCAGGTAGTCGGCGATGATGATCAACTGTCCGGCACTGCGCGCCGGGTAGCTGTCCAGCGCCCAGGCACGGTAGTAAAGCATCGGGTCGCGATCGGCCTGCTTGACCTGATAGAACGGGGTTTCCTCGAAGGTCGCGGATTCAGCCGTTTTGGTCACCTGGCCGCGTGAGTCGACCACCCAGCTGGCAGAAGAAGCGGTGCTGGTATAGCCGGGGCCGTTCTTGTAGCGCAACTGCTGATTCCAGATCACTTCGTTGCCGTTTTGCGGAATCGGGAAGGGCAGACCGCCACGGCAGGCCGGGTCGACCGCGAGGTTGTCTTTCAGCGTATGGCAACTGGTGCCGTTACGTACCGTGGCATCCAGCACCTCCTGCGGATAGGCCGCCGTGCGGTGCGACGGGTAGATATCCAGGTAGTAGTCGGGGTACTTCTCCAGCAGCATCTTCTGCCCGCCGCTGAGCTGTTCGGCGTATTGAGCCATGTTCGCCGAGTTGATCCGAAACAGCGGCTTTTCATCCTTGAAAGGATCAACCCAGAAACCACTGTCCGGCTTGAAGCCGGCCGGTATGGTACGCAACCCCCCCTCGTAAGGCGGAATAGTACCCGCGGCGTTGCCAGCCTGGATCGCGCCGAACTGGGTCAGGGTTTTCCCCAGCTCAGCGGCTTGTTCGGCTGAGGTCGCAGCTAAGCTGCAGGTCGCAACGCCCATCAAGGCCGCTGCCAGGACAAAGTGTCCGTTCATAGTCATATGCTCCGCTTCTGCGATTTGTTAGATGGAGGTCTTGAAGGTGAAAGCCAGCCAACCACGGTCCGTGCCGCCGACCGCTCCGTTGCCGCCGACGACGTTGCCCGGCAAAGTTTTCGATTGCGCGCCGCTGTCGGCGTAGCGCAGACCGAACTCGAAGCGCTGGGCATAGGTCAGGCGTACGCCGGCCGACCAGGTCAAGGCCCCTTCATTACCGCCGCCGGCAGTGGCCGCGTTGCCATGCAGGCCGTAGTTGACGGTCAGCGGCACATCCATGTCCCAGGATGGGAACACCGACAGGTACTGTGGGGTGTAGTTGACCGCGATGGCCGCGTAGTCGCGGGTCGAGCAACCGTCCGACTTGTCGCCGGAACCCGGTGTACCGACGCGCGGGTCGATGCAGTTGGCGCTGCCTTCCTCCAGGTACAGTTCCTCATGCTGGGTAACGCGTTGCAGGCGGCTGTAGGCGAATTCGGCGATCAGCGTGCCGTTCTTGGAGATGAAGTTGCGTGGCACCCCGTAAATGGCGTTGGTAACGAAGTGCAGCGAGTCACCACGCGGACCTTCGTTGTCGAGGGCATCGATGCCCACGGCATTCAACGCGCCATCCTTACGGTAGGACAGCTCGCCGGCCACCGACACCGTATCGAACATGCGCGAGAAGCTCAGGCCTGCCAGTTTCACGTCACGCGGATAAACCAGGCGGTATTCGCCCGCCACAGGGTCAACCTGAGGGGCAAACCAGGGTTGGTAGTCGTCGAACTGGCGGTAGTACATGCCGAAGCTCGTTTCGATCGCCTCGACGTTGTACTTGGCCATCAGGCCAAAGTTGGCGGTGTCGCGGCCGAAGCGCGATTTGCCGCGCTGAAAGGCAAACCCGGGAGCCAGCGGCAGGCGATCAGGCCCCTCGAAGAACGGGTCTGCCGCGCCAAAATATGTACCGCCATAGGGAATCCGCGTGTAGTCCCATTCATAGAAGTACTGCCCGGCCAGGGTCAGGTTCGGGGTGACCTGGGCCTTGGCGGAAACCTGACCGATGGGCAGGAACACTTCCTTGGTTTCGATACCCGGACTGGTGACCGCCTTGACCCCATCGAGCGGCGCTTGCGAATAGGATACCGCGTGGGCACCGAACAGCAGGCCCTCCCCCCAGAAATTGGTGTGCCGACCGAGCTTGACGTTTACCAGCGTCTCGCCGAGACGGAAGTTATGCCAAACGAAGGCATCGAGGATTTCCCCGGACGGGCCTTCCACGTAGCGCTGCACTTCCGAGCTGTAGCGATCATTGTTGTAGCTGGTCGGCAGGCCGGCAGCCTGACTGTCGACGCTGTTGTCGTGGTAGGCATGGTCATACCAGCCAGCGGCGCTGACCCGTGCCCCCCAGGTCTTGCGGTAGGACAGATCGATCTCGCTCAGCAGGTCGAGACGATTGGTAACGATGTCATGGCGGTCGAACTTACCGTCTGACTCGTCGTAGTTCGGGTTGTTCAGGATGCGGTCGTCCTGGCCCTCCATCCGCATGCCCAGGGTGTAGCGCACCGTATTGTCCCAGCGCATGCGGAAATCCGGATTGCCCAACTCGATGGCGGCACCCAGTGCCTGCCCGGCGAGGCTAAGTGCCAGCAAGGTCATGCTGCCGTGGACAAGCAGCGCCCGCCCCTGTTTGCTCATGTTTTTCATACAAACCACCTTTGTTTTTATTTTCAGCCGTCTATCGGTAAGCACCCGCGCTGTCGGCGGCGCTTACCCGAGGTAAAACACGTAGTGTTCCCTGCATCAGCGCGAACTAGCGGCCAACGGGGTAGATGATCGATTTCTCCTGGGTGAACTCCTTGAGCCAGTCCGGACCGAACTCGCGGCCGATGCCCGACCGTTTGAAGCCGCCAATCGGCGCATAGGGCATCTTGCCGCCACCACCGTTGATGTAGACGCTGCCGGC
>JBFKAF010000057.1:0-10781 GCA_041621735.1 Pseudomonas sp. | reverse complement strand
GCTGTACGAGGAGGTCATCGATTACCGCGGCGAGGTGGTCAACTTCGCCTCCTTCCTGCGCGTCAGCTGCACGCGCTTTCTCAGCCAGCGGCGCGACAGGGTCAGCGAGCTGAGCCTGGTACCGGGGCGCGTGATGCCCTGAGGGGCAAGGGCGTGCAAAATTTTGTGTGAACGGCGTTTCACTTACCGCTGAGGAAGGCGTTGCTCGAACTGGATGGTAAAGCGGTTCAGGGCGGCCTTCCAATCGCGGATCGGCATTGTCCATTTAGCGCTGATGTTACGCCGGGCCAGGTAGACCAGTTTCAGCGCTGCCTCATCGCTGGGGAAGGCGCCACGCTTCTCGGTGATCTTGCACGGGCTCAGGTTCACCGCGATGGCGTGGGTCGTGCCGACCACCTTGCGGATCTCCGGCGAGTAGTTGAAGAACGCTGGCAAACGCGCCCGGTTGCGCCGCCAGGCGAACGCTCCGAGCACAATCCCCGGTAGACCTGCTGCACCTAGACATCAAGACACTTAGACGTAGCGAGCTGCCCAGCCACGGTGTGACGGGTAGGCGGCGATGGGTATGCCTTTCAGGCTACCCTCCGTCTGTGAGCGTCTATGCTGGGGTTACCGACCTTATAGCTTTGCGGCGCCTGCAAGGAGACACTCGATGCTGCCCACGCCCACCTCCGAGATAGTGCTGTCGCAAGGACTGCTCGATGTACTGATTCGTGCCGGGCTGATCGCCGTTCTGGTGATTTTCTGCTTCCAGATTTTTCACCCATTCCTCAACCTGATGCTCTGGTCGCTGATCCTGGCGATCACGCTCTACCCCTTGCAAGGCAGGCTCAAGGGCAAGCTGGGTAACAACGAGGGGCGCACCGCGACGCTGATCGTGCTGGTCGCCATTGGCGTGCTCATGGTGCCAATCTACCTGCTGGGCACCTCGATGGCCGAGTCGGTGGAGAATGCTCTGGTCATGGTCAAGAGCGGCAGTCTGCATATTCCGCCGCCGGCCGATTCGGTAGCCGACTGGCCGCTGGTGGGCAAGCCGCTATACGGCTTCTGGCTGCAAGCCGCCACCGACCTGGCCGGTCTGCTGCAGACGCTCGCACCGCAGTTCAAAACGGTCAGTCTCAGCTTGCTGAACAAGCTCGCGGGCCTCGGCATGGGCCTTCTGATGTTTATCTTCGCCCTGATTATCGCTGGTATCTTCATGGCCTACGGCGAAAGCGGTGGCCGTAGCGCGGTGCAGATCGCCTCGCGCATCTCCGGCCCGGGCAAGGGCCCGCAAATCACCCGATTGTGCACCGCCACCATCCGTGCGGTGGCTCAGGGCGTGGTCGGCATAGCCTTCATCCAGATGCTGCTGATCGGCGTCGGCTTCGTGCTCATGGGCATCCCCGGCGCCGGCTTGCTGGCGCTGGCGGTGCTGCTGCTCGGCATCATGCAGCTACCGGCCACACTGATCACCCTCCCGGTGATCGGCTTCGTTTTCGTCACCGAGGGTGCGAGCCTGACGACCATCTTTTTCGCCATCTATATCTTCGTCGCCGGCCTGGCCGATAACGTACTCAAGCCACTGCTGCTGGGGCGCGGTGTCGATGTGCCGATGCCAGTGGTGCTGATTGGCGCCTTGGGCGGCATGGTCACCAGCGGCATCATCGGCCTGTTCATCGGCCCGGTGGTGCTTGCGGTCGGTTACCAGCTGTTCTGGCAATGGGTTAAGGGCTTGCCGCCGGAAGGCGGGCCGGGCGAGCAGAAACCGACCTGACACGAGCAGGCCCGTTCAATGTCGCCTTCACTTCTCCCTGGCCGGTTACTCCTGCTCTGCGCGCTGGGTCTAAGTGGCTGCGTGCGCCTGGGGCCGGACTTCCAGGCACCGGGCGAGGCCTGGATCGAACACTGGAGCAGTCCGGCTCTCGAACAGGCCAGCCAGCAGCGACCGCAGCCCGACACTCGGCAATGGTGGCAGGTCTTTGCCGATCCGCTCCTCGATCGCCTGATTGCCGAAGCCGACGCCTACAACCCGAGCCTGAGGATTGCCGGCCTGCGGGTGATGGAGGCCCGCGCCCAGTTGGGCATCGCCCAGAGCGGGCGCTACCCGCAACTGCAACAGGCCAGCGCCGACAGTCTGTACCTAGACCGCCACCAGTCTGGTGGCCGTAACCCGCAGGACAGCCATTTCTGGCAACACAGCGCGGGCTTCGACATCGGCTGGGAGCTGGACTTCTGGGGCCGCTTCGGTCGCGCCATAGAGTCGGCCGACGCCGCCTACTTCGCCGCCGAAGCCAATTATGAGGACGTATTGGTGTTGCTGCGGGCCCAGGTCGCAGAGACCTATTTCGCCCTGCGCACCACCGAAGCACGTCTGCGCGTTGCCCAGGAGAGCGCCGAGCAGCAAAAACGCAGCTATGAGATCACCGAGAAACTGTTCACCAGTGGCCAGAATGCCGAACTCGACCTGCAGCAGGCCAAGACCCAGTATTTGGGCACCCTGAGCAGCCTACCCGACCTCGAAGTCCAGGTACTGCGCACTCGCAATGCCCTGGCCCTGCTGATTGGCCGTCCGCCCAGCCGGCTGCCGGAGCTGGCCGAGAAGAAGGGGCTGATTCCGCTGGTCGAGCGTGCGGTGCTGCAGGACATACCGGCCAACCTGCTGTTGCGCCGGCCGGACATACGCGCCGCCGAGCTCAATGTCGCCGCCCAGTCGGCGCTTATCGGCGTGGCCAAGGCCGACCTCTACCCCGCGCTGACGCTGCTGGGCAGCATCGCCTGGTCAACCAGCTCGTTGGACGGTGCCTCCAGCAACCTGGACCTGATCGGCGGCCCCAGCCTGCGCTGGAACCTGTTCGACCACGGTCGCATCCACAACAACGTACGCGTGCAGGATGCACGCCTGCAGCAGCTGATCGAGGTCTACCGTGACAGCGTGCGCCAGGCGGCGCGCGAGGCCGACGATGCCGCCAACGGCCTGGTCAAGGCGCTGGAGCGCGAGCGCATCCTACGCGAGGCGGCTCTGGCCGCGCAGCGTGCGCTGACCCTGGCGAGCGCCCAGTACCGTGAAGGCTTCTCGGACTTCCAGCGCGTGCTGGATGCCCAGCGCGCGCTGTTCCTGCAGCAGGATAACTACCTGCTTAGCCGCAGCAATGCAGTGAGCAATTTGATCGCCCTGTACAGGGCACTGGGGGGAGGGTGGTACAGCGCCCAGCCGCGAGTTGATCAAGCCAGCCGCGAGCAGATGCAACAACGCACCGACTGGGGCGAGCTGCTGGATGAACCTTCGGCCCCGCAGCCAGCCGCTCCGCAACTCTAGATAAGGTAAGAAACGATGAGTGAAGCCTCGCCGCCCACCCCCGAGGAGCCTGCTACCAAGGCGCCAGAGCCTACTGCAGACCCGGTGAAGAAGGGCGTGAAGTGGGTGGCGCTGCTAATCGCTCTGAGCCTGGTCTGGTACCTGCTGGCAGACCGCTTTACCCCCTATACACAACAGGCACGGATGCAGGCCTTTGTCATTCCGGTGGCTGCAGAAGTGGCTGGCCGGGTGACCCGTGTGCATGTGCGCAACAATCAGGACGTCAAGGCTGGCCAAGTCCTCTTCGAGGTGGATCCGCAGTCGTATCAAATCGTCGCCGACCGTGCGCGCGCCGACCTCGAGTCGACACGCCGGCAAATCGGTGCCAGCACTGCGGGAATTGCCTCGGCCCAAGCATCCTTAAGGGCCGCTCAGGCTAACGAGCTTAAGACACGGCAAGACAATCAGCGGCTTGAGGGCTTGTATCGCGACGATCCGGGAACCATCTCCGTGCGTCTGCTCGAAGTTTCTCGCGCCAACCGCGAGCAGGCCATCAGTCAGGTCGCCGCGGCTCGGGCCGAAGTGCAACGCGCTCGTGAACAGCAGGGCGGCAGCGAGGCAGACAACGCCCTGCTGCGTAGCGCCGCCACCGCCCTGGAAAAAGCGCAACTGGATCTGGCCAATACCCAGGTACGCGCACGCTCGGCCGGGCTGATCACCGATCTGCGCACCGATATCGGCCAATTTGCCGCTGCCGGAAGCCCGGTCATGACCCTGATCGCCATCCACGACGTGTGGATCAGTGCGGAAATGACCGAGAACAACCTGGGCCAAGTCGAGCCTGGCACCCCGGTTGCCATAGTGCTGGACGCCCTACCCGGTGAGATATTCGAAGGGCGCGTGCGCAGCGTCGGCTACGGAGTCAGCGTCGGGCAGAGTACCGCGCCCGGAACCCTGCCTAGCGTGCAAAATAGCCGCGACTGGCTGCGCCCGGCCCAGCGCTTCCCGGTGATCGTCGAATTCGCCCCGGGCGAGTTACCCTCGCTGCGCGGCATCCGTGTCGGCGGGCAGGCTGAAGTCATGGCGTTTCCCAGCCAGGGCAATCCGCTCAATCTGCTCGGCCGTCTGTTCCTGTATCTGATGAGCTGGCTGTCCTATGCCTACTGACAGCACCCATGGCCATTAAGCGCGAGCCCCGTGCTCAGCGTGCGCTGCGCCTGGCCAGCGGCACCGCGCTGTGTCTCGCCGCCAGCTTCGGCCTGAACCTGCCGATCCCCTTTATTGCCCCAGTGCTTGGCCTGTTGCTGCTCGCCACGCTCAACCGCCCCCTGTCGCTCAAGGCGGGGCTGGGTCTTACCCTGGTGGTGATGCTGACCACCGGCAGCGGCCTGCTGCTGATCCCCCTGCTGCGCTACTACCCCTTCAGCGCTGTACTGCTGATCGGCCTGTGCCTGTTCCTGGCCTTCCGCTATGGTCTCGGCGGCGGTAACGAGTTGCTCGCGACTTTCCTGGTGATCGGTCTGACCATGATTTCCGCTGCCGGCACCATCGATTATGGTCTGGCCATCATGGTCGTCGGTGCGCTGGCCAAGGGCCTACTGCTCGCCGTACTGGTGTTGGCCCTCAGCCACTGGCTGTTTCCCGAGCCGCCCGATATGCCAGCGATGCCGGCCGCCCCGCAGTTAGCGGCCGACGAGCTCGACTGGGTGGCGCTGCGTGCCGCCCTGGTGGTACTGCCTGCCTTCCTGCTGGTGCTGATCGATCCAGCCAGCTACCTGCCGATCATCCTGAAATCAGTCAGCCTCGGCCAACAGAGCTGCACCACCACGGCTCGCGATGCCGCTCGCGAGCTGCTCGGTTCAACCTTGCTCGGTGGCCTGCTGGCGATCCTGTTTTGGTGTGCTCTCGGCTTGTTTGTGCATCTATGGATGTTCTTCCTGTGGATGCTGCTGTTCGGCCTGCTGCTGGCGCGCAAGCTGTATGCCCTGAGCCCGACCCGGCAAAGCCCCGGCTTCTGGCTGAACAGCCTGGTGACCATGATCATCTTGCTCGGCCAGTCGGTACAGGACAGCGCCGCCGGCAAGGATGTCTATACCGCCTTCGCCGTGCGCATGGGCCTGTTCATCGTCGTCACTCTCTATGCCTGCCTGATGGTGCACCTGCTCGACCAACGCCGCCAGCGCCGCCGCGTGCGTGAAGCCGCCCGTTGAGGAGGTTGCCCATGTTGCTCAGTTTGCTCACAGGTCTCCCCGTGATGTCGTTCTGCCTGCTGCTGCAGGCCATTTTCCTGGCCAGGTGTTTGCGTTATTACGCACGCGCCAGGCATACCCAGCAAGGTCGCGAATCGCTGCTGCTGGATATTCTGCTGCTGTCGATGGTGATGCTGCTGATGTCGCTCGGTAACTTCGTGCAGATAGCCATCTGGGCCGCCTTATTCATGCAGCTCGGCGAGTTCGGCGACTTCACTAGCGCTCTGTATCACTCGGCGGTCAACTTCACCACCCTGGGTTATGGCGATATCGTCATGTCCGCACGCTGGCGTCTACTCGGCCCGTTGGAAGCGGCCAACGGCATCCTGATGTTCGGCGTTTCCACCGCCGTGATGACGGCCGCAGTTAAGGATGTCATCAAGCACAGCATGGCCAGGCTGCAGCAGAGCGAACGCTAAGCAACGCCTAAGTATTCCCCTCGGGAGCGTTGCTGCCCTGGCACTGTTTCTTCTCGGCGATATCGCCGCTGCGTGGCCGGTGCGTACTCGTGATGTGTCGAATGCATGGCCCCATGCCAAGCGCGACCCGTACCTCAAGCTGATCGACCAGCAACGGCTACCTATGCATTGGCAACCCGCGCAGTTCGAATAAACAACGCGCGAACCTTGTCCCAAAAATTCCCGCCTAACACGAAAAAACTGCCGATCAGCATGGCGTCGCCCAGTAGCTGGAGCTGCCAGAGATTCGGTCTGAGACCGGGCCAAAGGCTATCGACATAGGGCTCAAGGAAGGATGAGATCAGCGGCAGGCAGAACATGACCAGGCCAACTCTATGGCGAACAGGGCCAATCTCGAGCTCCGCAGTGGGCGCGATGGCGGACACATAGCCGAAAAGATGGCGTTTCAATTCTTGGAAGCCGGATTTGCCCATGACAGCGATGACGAGGAGTAGCAAGACCTTGTTGGCGATGAACAAGATGCCCGTCAGTACCGCAATCTTCGACCCCGGTATATCGGCCGCCGCCGCCAGAGGCACCGTTAGCCACAATGCCAGCATCAAACAGATAATCGCGATCCCCAACTTGAAGCGCCAACTGGCTGAATTAGGTTCAACTGTGTTGTGGTCGGAACTCATGATTTTCGAACCATCCTTGTGATTATTTCGTTTTTTACGTCATCCAGTTCAAGAAGCTTAGACGATGAAGTCTCTCCCTTTACCGCGACGCTGTGCTGCATGCCGGTGGTGCGGATTCCCACAGGGGCGCCGAGAGGCGGCAAGTGGAAAAGCCACCAATGCAGCGAGTGAAATAGAGAGCGACTGCCTGAGCGAGGGTGATGGTCTGGCCCGCTCACCACAGGTTGCGGGGGGCATCTCTGTCGCCAGCATAAGCTGGCAGGCTGAGCCTAGTGGCCTGTTTGGTTAATTCAATTAGTCAACCTCGGCGCCTGAGGCCCTGATACTGCGTTGCCGCTCCTCGCCATAGCCCTGCTATGACTCGTCGCAGCGTCTTGTCTCAGAACCTCAGACATCCGTACTTGAGTTAACCAGTTAGCCGCACAGGCCACTAGCGCAGCCCCCCGGTTCTTCTCGCCGTTACTTGAGCAACGCCTGCATATCGCCAGTCATGCCCTCGATCGCCGCCTTGAAGTCATTCGCGGTGATCTTCTGGGCACCATTTTTCAGGGTTTCACCGAAGACCTTGCGCACGACTTTCACCACCGGCAAACCGGAGGCCGCATCGACGAATCCAGCTTCGATGTACAGCTCGGTATTCTGATCGCGATGGCCGGAGGCTGCGGAAGCAGCCCCCACAACCGCAGCCACCGGTACCACCTCATACCATTTCATGCCTTCATTGGAGGCTGTTACGCCGGTGATCGCCGCATGCAGGATCAAGCTGCGCGAACCGGCTGGCGCCGCCTGAAGAGTCGGGACCAATTGATACTTCTGCGCCAGTACACTCTTGGCGCTGGCGCTGGTGAACGTCTGCAACTCCTGCAGGGTTTGCAGGTTGACCCGTTCGGTTGGCTTCGGCGCTGGATATAGCTCCAGCTCGTTGAACACCACGGTGGAATATGCGCCAGGCATGAAGCCTGGTGCCACCCAGCGCATGGCCTTCTGACCGCTCGGTGTCGTGACTTCCTGCAGCCCGTCGTAATTCGGTAGAAAACCCGAATACTGCTCTTGCTCGGTTACTTTTGAAACGCAACCGCCGAGCAGCAGGCTGCTCAATGCAGCACCAACAAGCAATTTACGTGACATGCTCATGAGGCTTGGTACTCCCTGGGTCGAGACCTTCTACGCGATTGTCGAGCCTTAGAAACGCCGGGACATGTTGCTGGTCAGGGCTTGTTGGCAGCTGTCTCCGCCAGGCGCGGCAAACACAGTGAGCAAAATTCTCTGCTTCACGTTTTCGCTCCTCCGCGCCTTCGTGAATATCTCGAGCAGCGTTCAATCCCTGTCCGCCCGCAATACAGGCGTCTAACAAAGACTAGGTCTATATGCAGCGCTATCCAGAAAATATTCTGGCGCCATCACTCAAGGTGAGCCATGAATACTGGCCGGTATGGCGCATCCTCCTGCTGCAACCTGGCCATGCCGTGCTTGGTGAGATCCTTCATCGCAGCGCTTATCACTGAGGTAGAGACGCCGAACATCAGGATGCCTTGGCCGGCGCTCCGCGGTTAGGCGGGCTAGGTTTACACAGCTAGGCGGCCAAGAATGCGTTTCATGATGCTGTGCCCTTGGTGACCGCTTGCACCTTGTCCACTGCGATCGGTTGAGTCGAACCGGACCTTGCAGGCTTATGGCGTAACCTGATATCCGCGCTGCTGCAAGCAATTGGAATAGGCGGAAGAAATGGCGGCAGTGTCTTGCTCGGTGTTTCGGCGACTCTGACGACGCTCCTGGCGCTGCCGGGATCCGCCTACTACTGCCCCGGCTACCGCAGCGTCCTTGGCCCGGTTCTGCCGGTACTCCTGTTTGACGTCATCATCGACGCGGTCATACACCTCGTCGTGGCGGCGACCGCGTACCTCGGCGGCTGCTGCGCCTGCCGCTGCCCCGGCAACGGCGCCATGGACACGTCCGCCAGACTGTGAACTGTCTGTGCTGGAGCTGCTCGTGTTACCGGCCTGGGCCTGGCATTCGCTGATGTCCTGCTGGATGGTCTGGGAGGATTGCCCCTGGAGTGGGACTACCGTCTCGGCAGTAACGGAAAAGCTCAATATCGAGAAGATCATCGCTAGATAGAGGGTGCAGGACTTTTTCATGGCAGGCGCTACTCCCGTTTTAGAAGGTTTGGCGAGACCCGTTAGTGGTCAGAACACTAAAGTCTAGTCTCAGATTTGCCAGATCAATACCGAGAACTCCGGTAAGACGCTCTGGAGATGGCAGAACAGGCAGAAGTAAGATGTGCGGGGCTGGCGGCGACCATTGGGTCTTTGCTCGCCATCCGGCCAGCAGCGGGCTTTCCCGGCTCGCCTGGACTGGCTGGGATGACGTCCAGAGCGCAGCGTATCTGACATGCGCGACAGGCCAACACTGACCTGACCGCCTCTTCGAGCAACGCCGACTGTGCTTAGGGGCCGGCGCTTGAACTCGGGGCGATTCCCTGCCCGTTTTGGTGCGGGTGAAAATACCCACCAGCGCTCGTGTCGGGTTATTCATCCGCGCGACCAGAGTTGCTAGGGGCGGCGTCACTGTTTCTGTAGTGAGGCATTAGCTCGCTTGGTATGGGAATTACTTGCAGTTCCGGCTCAAATTTGACCGGCAGCGTCATGGTTTTAGCGAGACTTCCTTCGATTTGTCCGGATAGGTAGTAGACCCCCGCCAGCACGCCCGTGTCGGGGTTCCACATCAAATCAAGCCACTCTTCGTTAAAGGCGGCGTTCAGGCTTTGCCGAAGCCGTACTTCCGTTTCCGGCCGTTCGCTTTCACGCGCGATGGCGCTGAAGCCCGCCGCACTCAGGGAAATCACTATGCCTGCGGCTCCTCCGGCCAGCGCGGCGACAGCGCTTGAAGCACCGCGGCTGGCGAGTTCGGTCGCCAGTTTTTCGCTAGTCTGTTTTGTTACTGACAATATGCCGGCGTCCGATGACCAGGTTCCAGCGCCACCAGGGGCGCTGTGGATTCGATCGACCAGGGCCGCATAGGCCGGCAGCCTGTCGATCGGGTCGGCGTGGACTATCAGGTAGAGCGAAACGTTGTGGCTGGGTGAGGGCCCCAGGGCAATCGCTGGAATGCCTTTGAGCCGCTGCTCGAATTGATCCAGAGGTACACCGTAACGCTGCGGGAGTCCCTGGAGTCGCTCGCCGAGAAGCCGGACGTAGAGTTTGGTCGCCTGCTCCATGATCAGGCCGGGATAGATCTCCTTGGCCACTGGTTCCAGCACGCGATCGTGATATTGCTCCCGCAGATAGAGTGCCAATCGATTCACCACCGGGTCTTTCTCTTCCCCGGCGCTCAACTTGTACCAAGCCACCTTTACAGCCAGCCATTGCTGGGTCCAGTAGCCGGTAAACCATGGAATGAAGTCCGCATCGGTGCGCTGGTAGACCAGGACCATCCAACGTTCCATGGAGTCGCGTGCGTAGTTTTTGGTCTGTCCTGTAGCGGCTTGCGATGCGGCGACAATGTCCCGATCGACTTGCCGCCAGGTACTCTCCGCAATCAGAACTGGCGGGGCACTGGCACATCCCACTAGCGCCATCATCATGGCGAGGATCAGTGGACGCAGATTCAAGATCGCAGTCCCCTACAGTAGATTTGGCAGTTGTAGCCCACCCTCCGCCTGATATATGCCAACCACGTACTTCATGCGGCGCACATTGCTTTATTCGCTGCGTAAAGCGCATTGGGCTGATCTCTTCCCAACGAGCCGCGTGTGGTGTTTGCGTAGTCTTGCCAGCGCCTATCCTGGCGGAACGTCCAGTGCTTTCGGCCACGGTGTCTTGAGTATAGGTGGCGAAAACGCGATCAGGAGAATCTGGCGAGCAGGTACGGCCGATCTGCGAGCGGGCTCTGCAGCAAGTGCGTGGCCTGCGTGCACAGGGACAGCCGTTCACTCGCGCGACTGGCCGGAGCAGTTTGCCGCGGGCCGCCTGGCGATTCGTCGGGTGGAGTGAGCGCGCAGCTAGCTGACCGTACCCGGGTGCCCCTCGTCGGCTACTGCTGCATGACGATCGGCATGTGCTATATCGTGAAAAAGCAGCGTAAGCACGATGCTCCGGTGCAGCCATTGAGTTGCAATACCGGTGCCGAACCATCAGGCCAGTGCCGGTCGAGTCATCGG
>JBFKAF010000056.1:0-10806 GCA_041621735.1 Pseudomonas sp. | reverse complement strand
CGTACCCAGGCCATCCGGGCTCGGGTCGCCGGCGACGACGTTGCGCAGGTCGGCGACTTCGGGCAATGGCAGGTCGCGTTCCCAGTTGACGCCAAAGTAGTGCTTGTCGTCGATGTTGGCGCCGATGGCGAAGTCGCTCATCAATGCGACCGAGCGGTCGACGATGCATGGCAGCGGCAGATTCAGCGGGCCGAGGGAGCCGGCGCCGGCGCCGATGGCTTTGTGCAGTTCGGCTTCCGAGGCCATTACCAGCGGGCTGGCCACCTGGGCCAGGTTGGCGGCCTTGATCTCATTCAGTTCATGGTCGCCGCGGATGATCAGAGCGATCAGTTGGCCTTCTTCTGCGCCGTGAACCACCAGGGTCTTGATGGTTTTTTCGATGGCCAGGTTGAAGTTATCGACCAGGGCGGCGATGGTCTTGGTGTCCGGTGTGTCGATCAGGCGCAGTTCTTCTGTTGCGGCGCCGCGTTGTTGTTCGCGCGGAACGGCCTCGGCCTTCTCGATATTGGCGGCATAGTCGGAACTATCGCTGAAGGCGATATCGTCTTCACCCGAGTCGGCCAATACGTGGAACTCATGGGAGCCAGTACCGCCGATCGAACCGGTATCGGCTTGTACGGGGCGGAAATTCAGGCCCAGGCGCGTGAATACATTGCAGTAGGCCTGGTGCATGCGGTCATAGGTGGCTTGCAGCGATGCCTGGTCCGCATGGAAGGAATAGGCGTCCTTCATGGTGAACTCGCGGCCACGCATCAAACCGAAACGCGGGCGGATCTCATCGCGGAATTTGGTCTGGATCTGGTACAGGTTGAGCGGCAGTTGTTTGTAGCTGCTCAATTCGTTGCGGGCCAGGTCGGTGATGACTTCTTCGTGGGTCGGACCGACGCAGAACTCACGCCCGTGGCGATCCTTCAGGCGCAACAGTTCGGGACCGTACTGTTCCCAGCGGCCAGACTCCTGCCATAACTCGGCGGGCTGGATCGCCGGCATCAGCACCTCGAGGGCGCCAGCGGCATTCATCTCTTCGCGGACCACTGCCTCGACCTTGCGCAGAATTCGCAAGCCCATCGGCAGCCAGGTATACAGGCCGGATGCCAGTTTGCGGATCATCCCGGCGCGCAGCATCAGCTGATGGCTGATGACCACGGCGTCGGAAGGGGTTTCTTTGAGAGTGGACAGCAGGAACTGACTGGTACGCATATTTGGCCGTTCTGTCGGTTGCAAGGGCATTCAATAGGCCCGCATTGTACGGTGCCTGTACTGTTGCGTACAGGATGCAGGCGAAGTGATAAGAGGAGGGCGGGATGTCGGGTTTAACGGCGCAAGAGGTTCAGGCATTGATTCGGGCGGGGCTGCCCATGGCCGAAGATATCAGTCTGTGTATCGATCGGCTGGATGCCGATAGCGTGCTGGCGCGGGTGCCGTTCCACAGTAAGTTGGTGCGCCCGGGCGGTACGTTGTCGGGGCCGACCATCATGTCGTTGGCGGATGCGGCGATGTATGCGGTGGTGCTGGGGCGCTTGGGGCGGGTTGAAATGGCGGTGACCTCGAACCTGAATATCAACTTTCTGGTCAAGCCAAAGCCGGTGGATTTATTGGCGCAGGCGCGCATCCTGCGTTTGAGTCGACGACAGGCCGTGTGCGAAGTCTCGCTATATTCGGCGGGTAACGAGGAGGAGTTGGTGGCGCATGTGACGGGGACTTATGCGTTGCCGTTGTAAGTGTGTTGTTATAGGGGGTGATCGATATTTGATCAGTTAAAAGAAAAAGCCCGGCATGAGCCGGGCTTTTTGTCTTGCACGCTAGCTAATGCTGGATTACAGCACGGACAGTGGGTACTCGACGATGATGCGGAAGTCATTAGCGTCTGCGTCGTAGAAGTCGCTATTGGCGCGGTAGATGGCATTACGCAAGCGGAAGGACAGATCTTTGGCAGCGCCTTCCTGAATCACGTACTTGGCTTCCATGTCCAGTTCGTGTTCTTTGCCTTCGCTGACACCTGCACCGCGGTCAACATTGTCACCGGTGACATAGCGGGTCATGAAGCTCAGACCTGGTACGCCGTAGGTGGCCATGTTCAGGTCGTAACGAACCTGCCAAGAGCGCTCGTCCTTGTTGTTAAAGTCACCATACTGAACCGAGTTGGACAGCCAGATGGTGCCGCCGCCATCGATGTCGCCGTAGCGGTAACCAGTATCGCCAGATACGCGCTGGTGGGCCAGGGTGAAGGTATGGGCGCCCAGGTTGTAGGCCGCCGCCAGGCTCCAGATGTTATTGTCCATCTCGCCCAGCTGTTCTTTGCCGTCACCGCGAGTGCGGTAGCCGTTGAAGTCGAAGTTCAGCGACTGATCTTCGGCCAGTGGCAGGTTGTAGTTCAGGTTGAGGTAGGTCTTGTTGAA
Source organism: Pseudomonas sp. (assembly GCA_041621735.1). Taxonomy (GTDB): domain Bacteria; phylum Pseudomonadota; class Gammaproteobacteria; order Pseudomonadales; family Pseudomonadaceae; genus Aquipseudomonas. Next base: position 8,407 of record JBFKAF010000056.1, on the reverse strand, counting down.
GTTGTCGTCAGCGTCGGAGTAATGCAGTGCGCCGCTGAAGTTGTCGGTAAAGCTGTAGCTGGCACCGACGATATTGATTTCATCCAGGCCGAAGGTGTCACGGTCGGTGCTGACCTGGCTGCTCATGGCGGTAAAGCGACCGGCAGTCAGCTCCAGGCCTTCGATTTCGTTGCTGGTCAGCAGGGTGCCGGTGGCCACTTCTGGCAGGATGCGGCTGTCGTCGGTGCTGAGCACCGGGCTGCCAACCATCTGGTTACCGTATTTCAGTACGGTGTCGGAAATGCGGAACTTGATGGCGCCGCCGACTTCGGTCTGAGTGTCTTCTGCCTTGCCTTCGCTGTTGCGGTCAAACTGGCCGGAGCGGGTGCGTCCTTCGCCGGTATCCAGCTTGATGCTGCTCAAGCTGTGGGCGTCAACGCCCACGCCGACGGTGCCTTGGGTGAAGCCGGACTCAGCCAGCAGGCGGATGCCCAGGCCGAACTCTTCGCGGTAACCATTCTTGAAGCCGCTTGCTTTAGTGGTGTCAGTAATGTTGCCTGCACCATTGCGATAGTCACGGTTGTGGTACAGCGCACGGTTGAAAATGTTGAAAGTGCTGTCTTCAAGAAAGCCCTTCGACTCGGATTGGCTAGAGGCGAATGCCATCTGGGTGCTGCCCGCGGCTACTGCCAGGGCGATTACGCTCCACTTCATCACTTGCATCGTGATTGCTCCTTTTGGTTTAGAAGAGTTGCGCTACCCACCTGTATTTTTATATGGGCAGCTCTTTCTTTTTGTGTCGGCGCTAACTTATAGCACGAGGCCAATGTTGGCGATAGTTACAATCTATTCGTTACGCTTTCTTCATGGTGGTGTCGCAAAAGCTAATGAAGCATGTCGCAATTTTGTAGATTTTCACTTGTATCTATCTGCGCTGACAGGGTTTAGGTGTTTTGTCTCTATGGCTGATGTTGTGAGCGGCTTTAGTGTGTGTCGCGCACCATGGTCGTTGCCTTAAGCAAAAGTCGTGCTCATCTCTCTGAAATCCCACAAAACTTTATTGTTTTGGTTGCTAGAGGTCGTTCTTGTCGGTCGGGGGCTGATTGTATGGGCGTTGCAGGGGGTCGAGGTGCTATGGCTGATGGGAGTGGAAGGAGTGGGCGGCTGCTTGCTTTATTGCAGTGGGTGTGATCCGCGCTGGGAGTGTGTTGTCGCGGTAACATTTGAGTGGGTTCGTTGCGGTTGTGAGTAGTCGATTGCCCAATCTTGGTGCGCGTTACGTAACGCTGCCGAGCCGGTACGTTAATAGTCTGGCGGGGTGTGCGACGGTTGTGGTCGATCACGTGTAAGGGTGAGTCCCGTACGGCTCTCGCGTATCCTGCATCTCTGTTGCTTGGTCTGCCAGGGTTGTGATTCCGGCGCTAAGCTTTTCCTATTGATTGCTTGAGCGGGGGAGCGGCATGTTTGTCTTGGATTCACGCTTGCAGCAGGACACTGTACCCATTGGGGATTTTCCGCTGTGTCGCCTGTTGCTGATGAACGACGCGCATTACCCATGGTTTATTCTGGTGCCGCGGCGTGAGGATGTCAGTGAGCTGTTTCAGCTGGATGCGAGTGATCAGCAGGCGCTGTGGCAAGAAGCCACGCGGCTGGCGGAAATGCTCAAGGATACCTTCGCTGCCGATAAAATGAACGTCGCGACCTTGGGCAATATGGTCAATCAGTTGCATATGCATGTGGTAGTGCGTCGCCGTGAGGATGTCGCGTGGCCCGCGCCGGTTTGGGGTAAGCATCCGGCGCAGCCTTACAGTGAGGAGCAGGTGGCGGCAATCAAGGCTAAGTTGCGCTTGGTGCTGACCGAGGATTTTTGTTTTGCCGAGGTGTGAGTGGTGAATATGGAAGAACGGGTCACTGAGTTGGAGAGTCGCTTGGCTTTTCAGGACGACACCCTGCAAACGCTCAGTGATGAGTTGGTCGCGCAGCAGCGTCTAATTGAGCGCTTGCAGCTACAGCTCGCTGCCTTGGCTAAGCGCCAGGAGGATATCAGTGGGCAGCTCGAGAGTGCTGGCGATGAGGCGCCACCACCTCATTATTAGCAGTCCGTAACGCCCAGACTATAAAGCCCGCAAACGCGGGCTTTATAGTCTGGGCTGTAATTCAGTGGCGCGAGGGTAGAGCGGCAATTACATCCTCTGCCTGCAGGCCCTTGTCGCGCTGCATGACGGAAAACTCGACGCGCTGGCCTTCGACCAGGACGCGATGGCCTTCGCCACGAATGGCGCGGAAGTGCACGAAGATATCGTCGCCCGAATCACGGGAGATGAAGCCGAAACCTTTGGACGTATTGAACCACTTGACCGTGCCTGTTTCCCGGTTGGTCGTGTTCTGCGCGGGGGCGCGGCTACGAGTTTGCAGGCGCAGATTGGTGGCCAGGTGCAGTAGTACGGCGGCGAGTACGGTTAGCAGGCTGAACAGGGTGGCTGGCTGGTTGGCGATTACGGGCATGGGGGCCAGTAAGATCAGGGCTTGGAGCAGTGTGCCCAGCACCAGTAGGACGGAGACCAGGGTTTGTAGTTGATGGCGCAGGCCTGCGTGCCAGATGGGTAGTTGTGGCGCCAGGAGCAAGTTAAGCAAGGCGAATAGGGCAAGGCCCAAGGCGTCTGGTTGCTGCAGGAGTGACGGGGTGTTACTGCTGAGGCTTGGCGCGATGGATAGCAGTAGGGCGACGAGGCCCGTAAGAAGGTGGACGATTTTCAACATATTTAATCAGCTCACTTATTAAAAGGATCACCAGGACGAGCTGGTTCGCATGCTGTGCCATGAATGGAGGGCGTTGGAGGTGCGCGAAACCAGCCTATGCACTGATCCAAGGGCTTGGGTCGAGTGCACGGGGCGTATTTAACAGCAAAGAGGAGGCCTACTCAAATCAGGCGCTTAGCGCGGTCTCCGGGGATTCGGGGTGGACTTGATTGCGACCGTTGTGCTTGGCCTGGTAGAGGGCATCATCGGCACGCGTCAGCAGGCTTTCCAGGTTATCTCCAGCCTCGGCGAGAGCCAGGCCGAATGAGGCGGTGATGCTGTCGAGCACTTTGTCGGTGCGGCGCACTTTGATTCGTAGTGATTGAATCTTCTCGCGCAGTTGCTCGGCGTAGGCGTGGGCGCTGGCAAGGCCGGAGCAATTGCGCAGGATGATGCAGAACTCTTCGCCGCCATAGCGTGCGGCCATCGCTTGAGGCGGCAACAGGTCACGCAGGAGCTGGCCGACATGTTGCAAGACGCGGTCGCCCAGCGGGTGGCCGTACTGATCATTGAATTGCTTGAAATGATCGATATCCAGCATGACCAGGGCCACGCCCTGGTGGTCATTGCTCAGTATTTTTTCCAGCAGGCGGGTAAAGGCGTGTCGGTTGAATACCTGGGTCAGGCCGTCCAGGGTTGCGGCTGCGTGGGCGCGATCAAGCTGGCTGCGTAGATGCTGAATTTCGCCTTGTGCGGCGCGCAGGCGGTAGAGGAATTTCTCTTGCTGGTCCTGCATAAGCTGAGTGCTTTCCTGCAACTCGTTCAATACGCTGGGCAGGTCGTCCATGAGAGGTTCTTGAAGCGCCGCCAGGCCCTGCTCCAGGCTGTGTTGGTAGTTGCGACTGCCAGTCAGGCTGTGTGAAACATCGCCTTCAATGTCGTCAACCAGATCGATGACTTGCTGTTGCTTGGCCTGTGCCTCCTCCAGTTCGCCACGAATGATGTACTCGCGAAATAGCTTGGCGGCTGCTTCAGCTGGAAAGCTGTCGAAGTCCTTGACGATTTTGTCCAGTCGACGGTTAAGGCCTGGTTCCTGGCCTTTGCTGTAGGTGTACCACAGGGCGTAATGCACCGGATTGGGCGGAATGCTGTGGCGTACCATCAGGGGGACGGCCTGCTTTAATAGGGCGGCCGAATCGCGGGTGTCTTCGGGATACAGTTCTAGAATGCTAGGGGCTTTGGTTGGCGGGCTCATGCACGTCACTGTGGCGAGTTACGAATCACCAGAGCATAGAACAAGCGCACGTCTACGCCTAGCAAAAGGCCCGAACGAACGGGCCTTGGTGTATTTGGGGTTGTATGTTTTAAGTGTCGAGCAGGCTGCGCAGCATCCAGGCGGTCTTTTCGTGTACCTGCATGCGCTGGGTCAGTAGGTCGGCAGTGGGTTCGTCGCTGACCTTGTCGAGCAGCGGGAATATGCCGCGTGAGGTGCGGATCACTGCTTCCTGGCCTTGGACCAGCTGCTTGATCATGTCCGGTGCGCTCGGTACGCCTTCTTCTTCTTTTATGGAAGAAAGGCGTGCGTAGGCGGCGTAAGTGCCCGGGGCTGGAAAGCCCAGGGCGCGGATGCGTTCGGCTATTTGGTCAACTGCCAGCGCCAGTTCGGTGTACTGCCCTTCAAACATCAGGTGCAGGGTGTTGAACATCGGGCCGGTGACGTTCCAATGGAAGTTATGGGTTTTCAGGTACAGGGTGTAAGTGTCTGCGAGTAAGCGGGACAGGCCTTCGGCGATGGCTGCGCGATCTTGCTCGGCAATACCAATATTGATTTCCATACCGTTTCTCCTTTCGGGTGACTTGAAGCTGGGCGAGTTCTTGGATGGGCAAAGGCTAGCATGGCGCTTGCCTGACTTGATCTTGGTTTGTGTCGATAAGCGCCATTGCTAGAAGCTATGGCCAAGCCGAGCACGGCGGTGCGGTCGGCGACATCGGGTTGCTGGCCGCTGATGCGTGCGCCGTGTTGGCGCAGGTCGAGGGCGATGTTCTCCGGGTTGTCTGTGTTTAATTGGCCGGCGCCAGGTGGCAGCCCTCGATGGTCAATAGTTCGGCAAAGGTGCGAGCAATGCCCGGGCTCGCGCCGGTGATGATGGCTACCTTGGCTGCAAGCTATTGCATCATAACTCCTTGGTTTTGACCCTGAATCAGACTGTTTTGCAGCTGAATGTTGGGCTGGCGAGTCTGGCGAGGCGAGAGCTCTGGGTGTAAGGGCCTCAGCGATGAGCCAGCTCAGGTTGCAGGTGCAGGGTGTGGTTGAATACGTCGACCCAGTGGGGGCTGAACTGGCTGCCGGCCAGCCCGTTGATCTCCAGAATGGCGCGCAGTAATGGGCGTTTGCTCAAGGTCTGGTGGGCGCGTTCGTGGGTGCGGGCGTCGAAGGTGTCGACGATGTTGAGGATCAAGGCGCCAGGTCTGATCTCGGCCTCGTGCAGGCCTTTCGGGTAGCCGCTGCCGTCAGCGTGTTCCTGGTGTTGCAGGGCGATTTCGGCGGCGGCATGCCAGTCAGGCATGCGTTTTAACAAGTCGTGAGCCAGGCGCGGGTGTGATTGCATTTGTTGGCGTTCTTCGTCGCTGAGGCGGGCTGCCTTGTGCAGCATTTCCAATGGTAGAAAGGCCATGCCGAGGTCATGCAGGCATATGGCTGCCGCCAGTTGCGCGGGTTGTTCCGCCGTGTCGCCGAGTCGATTGATGGTCAAGGCCAGGTCCAGTTGACGCATGCCGCGGCCATGCCAGTACCGCGAGCGGTGTTCACTGGCCTGCATGAGCTCGATGAAAAACAGCAGGTCCGCATCGGGCTGTATACCGTGGCGCTCAAGCAGTTCGGTGGCTTGTGCATTTTCTGTAGGGGCGGGCTCCGGTAGGCGGGTGTGCGGGTCGAGTTGCTGTAGTAGCGCGCGCCGGATTTCCGTCTGGCGCGCGGATGGTGTGGAGGCTAGCGTGCTCAGGGCTTGGCTGAGTTCGTTGAGTTGGCTGGGGTCGAGGCGTGCAGCGTGACCGCCGAGGTCTTGTTCGATCAGCTCTTTTAGGTGATCGAGGCTGAGCAGGAGGATGTCCCCGAGCAGGCTGTCAAAGCTCAACTGCGCTTCGCGCAGGCAGGCCAGTACATCCTCGATGGCCTGGGGCAACGGCATCAGCGTGCTGAGGCCGATATAGCCGAGGTTGCCTTTGAGGGTGTGAACCTGGCGAAACAGATCGTGCAGGCGCTCGCTGTCGGCCGGCGAGTGCTCTAGCTCGATCAGCAGCTGTTCGCTGCGCTGGAACTGTTCAGCGGCCTCCTGGCGAAAGTCCTCTAGCAGTTCGCTAGGCAGTTCGACGCAATGAGGTGAGGTCATAACCGCTCTCCATGGGGTTAAGCGCTGAGTATAGGGCTGCCGGTCGAAAGCGGGAGGGGTGGCGGCTGCACGTGGCGGCTTAACCATATATAATCTCGCGCTTTGCCACGGTGTCCGGGTCGGCGGCTGTCAGGCGCGAGCGCCCCGCTGCTCGATTGCAGGCCCGTGGGGTGGCGCAATTGCCGGAGTGCCACGTTTGCCTGTCAAGTCGGTGTGTGGGTTGTCGGCGCACCGAGAAGCTGGTCACGAGCGTCGCATTTATGCGGCCCAATGAATTCAAGACTCAAGAGAAGCGATTATCACCATGATGCGCAGCCACTATTGCGGCCAACTGAACGAAAGCCTGGACGGTCAGGAAATCACCCTTTGCGGTTGGGTTCACCGCCGTCGTGACCATGGCGGGGTGATTTTCCTCGATATTCGTGATCGTGAGGGTCTGGCCCAGGTGGTGTTCGATCCCGATCGTGCCGAGACATTTGCCGCGGCGGACAAAGTACGCAGCGAATATGTGGTCAAGATCACCGGTAAAGTGCGCCTGCGTCCGGCCGGTGCCGGCAATGCCAACATGGCTTCCGGTGCTATCGAAGTGCTGGGTTATGCGCTGGAAGTGCTGAACGAGGCGGAGACGCCACCCTTCCCGCTCAACGAATACACCGACGTCGGCGAGGAGACTCGTCTGCGTTACCGCTTCATCGATCTGCGTCGCCCGGAAATGGCGGCCAAGCTGAAGCTGCGTTCGAATATCACCACCAGCATTCGTCGCTACCTGGACGAGAATGGCTTCCTCGATGTGGAAACGCCGATTCTGACCCGCGCCACCCCGGAAGGCGCACGTGATTACCTGGTGCCGAGCCGTACTCATGCCGGCAGCTTCTTCGCCCTGCCGCAGTCGCCGCAGCTGTTCAAGCAGTTGCTGATGGTGGCCGGCTTCGACCGCTACTACCAGATTGCCAAGTGCTTCCGTGACGAAGACCTGCGCGCCGACCGTCAGCCGGAATTCACCCAGATCGACATCGAGACCAGCTTTCTCGATGAAAGCGAGATCATGGGTATCACCGAGAAGATGGTGCGTCAGCTGTTCAAGGAAGTCCTGGATGTGGAGTTCGCCGACTTCCCGCACATGGCCTATGAAGAGGCCATGCGTCGCTATGGCTCGGACAAGCCGGACCTGCGTATTCCGCTCGAGCTGGTCGACGTTGCCGATCAGCTCAAGGATGTCGAGTTCAAGGTATTCAGTGGCCCGGCCAATGACTCGAAGTGCCGCGTCGCCGCATTGCGCGTGCCGGGTGGTGCGAGCATGCCGCGCAAGCAGATCGATGATTACACCAAGTTCGTCGGTATCTACGGCGCCCGTGGCCTGGCCTACATCAAGGTCAATGAGCGCGCCAATGGCGTCGAAGGCCTGCAGTCGCCGATCGTCAAGAACATCCCGCTGGACAACCTCAATGTGATCCTCGATCGCGTTGGCGCAGTCGATGGCGATATCGTGTTCTTCGGTGCCGACAAGGCGAAGATTGTCAGCGAGGCCTTGGGCGCGTTGCGCATCAAGCTGGGACACGACCTCAATCTGCTCACCTGTGAGTGGGCGCCAATGTGGGTCGTCGACTTCCCGATGTTCGAGGAGAGCGATGACGGCAGCCTGAATGCGCTGCACCACCCCTTCACTGCGCCCAAGTGCAGCCCGGAAGAGTTGGCAGCCAACCCGGGCACCGCGCTGTCGCGTGCCTACGACATGGTGCTGAACGGCACCGAGCTGGGTGGCGGTTCGATCCGTATCCATCGTAAGGAGATGCAGCAGGCTGTGTTCCGCTTGCTCGGCATCGAGGCGGCGGAGCAGGAAGAGAAGTTCGGCTTCCTGCTCGACGCGCTGAAGTTCGGTGCGCCACCGCATGGCGGCCTGGCCTTCGGTCTGGATCGTCTGGTGATGCTGATGACTGGCGCGCAGTCGATTCGTGAAGTGATCGCCTTCCCGAAAACCCAGAGCGCCGCGTGCGTGATGACTCAGGCGCCGGGGGCGGTGGACAACAAGGCGTTGCGCGAACTGCATATTCGTCTGCGCGAGCAGCCGAAAGCCGAATAAAGCCGACTGCGCTCGGCTAGGCAGGGTTGGAAGATACTCGACACCGGCTCGTCCGTAAGGGCGGCCGAGGGGGCGAGCGGAGCGAGTCAATGCTCATTGGCTAGCGCGCTCTCTGCTCTTTTCTCCCTGCCTGGCCTGCGCTCGTGACGGTTTTCGGGTCGATCCGTGATCGCAATGATTGAGAGAAATACGGAGTGAGTTATGGCTGGTCATTCTAAGT
>JBFKAF010000055.1:0-10862 GCA_041621735.1 Pseudomonas sp. | reverse complement strand
GTCGCCGTAGGTCTGCGGATCTTCTTCCCAGAACTTGGTGCGAAAATGCGAGCGGGTGAAGCCCTCATCGCTGGTCAAGGTCAAACCATGCGGCAGGCGCATATCGGTGCCGCGCAGCAAGCGATCCAGGGCGGTATTGGCAAAACTGCCGGGCACGGCCGCGGCCTTTAAAAACGCCTCGCTGATGCGCCCGTCGGCAAACTGCGCACTCAGCGACTCGATCAGTTCGGCATCCCAACAGGCATGCACGACGCGGAAGCGCCCCGCGTCGATGAACAGCGGCAACTCATAGAACCAGCCGAGAAACTCGCGCCACTCCGTCGGATACGCCGCAAACTGGTCCAGCGTCTCCTGGATCAACCGGGCATGCCGCGGCGTGTGCTCGCGCACGTACTGGCGGCCGCTGCCGGGCGCCGCCGGGGTACTCCAGGCCAAGGCATTGAACTCATGGTTGCCCATGATGCACAGGGCTTCGCCGGCTGTGACCATATCGCGCACCAGGTGCAAGGCTTCGCGGATACGCGGCCCGCGATCGACCAGATCGCCGAGAAACAGCGCCATACGCTGCGGGTGACGCCATACACCGTCCTGAACGCGATAGCCGAGGGTATCGAGCAAGCGCTCCAGGGTGCGCGCACATCCGTGAATGTCGCCAATCAAGTCATAACTACGGCTCGGGTCGAGAATCATCATGCTCCCCCGCCGCCGAGGCGACTGCCCCAGCCCAACTTGGTCCGGCAGACTTCATAGTAGTTGTGATCGAGCGGATGAATCAGGCAAAGCTTCTGCGGCTTCTTGCGCACCGTGATGGTGTCGCCCGGCGCGCAGGTGAAGTGGTTTTGCCCATCGCAGGAGACCTGCGGATAAATCGGCATGTCCTTGGACACGACGATTTTCAACTCGCTATTGCCATCCACCACGATCGGCCGACTGGACAGCGTGTGCGGGTACATCGGCACGATGACGATGGCGTCCAGCTTGGGGTGCATGATCGGCCCACCGGCAGACAGCGCATAGGCGGTAGAGCCGGTCGGCGTAGCGACGATCAGGCCGTCGGCCTTCTGACTGCAGACGAACTGACCATCGATATACAGCTCGAACTCGATCATTCGCGTCGACTTGCCGGGGTGCAGCACTACATCGTTGAGCGCATCGCCCTGGCCAATAGCCTCGCCATGCCTGCGCACTTCCGCCTCCAGCAAAAAGCGGTTTTCGGTCAGGTAGTTGCCTTCCAGCACCTCGGCGACTTTCTGCTCCAGCTCATCCGGACGAATGTCGGTGAGAAAGCCCAAGTTACCGCGATTGACGCCGAGCACCGGCACTTTGCTACGCGCCAGTGCCCGGGCGGCACCGAGCAGGCTGCCATCGCCGCCCACCACGATCACCAGGTCGCAGACCTCGCCGAGAATCTTCCGCGACGAAGTTTGCAGACCATGACCTGGCAGCACCTCGGCGATGGTGTCCTCGAGAATCACATGCAGGTGACGGTCGAGCAGAAAGTTCTTCAGCCGGCGGATGGTGTCGAGCACCTGGGTACTGCCGAGGCGACCGATAATGCCGATATTACGAAACTGCTCCATGGTGCTCCCGCAAGCGCTGAATCTAGAGGGCTCGATTATGGGCGAAAGCCCGCAATAGCGGCAAACTTGAGCCTTTACTAAAAATTAAGCGCTATTCTCGACTACATGACACCTTTCGCCTCGCTCGCCGACCTGCCCCAGCAGTTGCGCCAACCCGTAGTGCGGGATCTCGCCTGGGTGCTGCTTTCGCAGCCGCTGCTGAGCACCACGCCCTGGCCGCAACGCCACCCGTTCAGCGCCAGCCGCTGGGCCCGTCAGCCGGGAGCACTGGCCGACTGGCTGCTGCATCTCGACTACGACAGCAGCAGTCTGGTGTCCTGGCTGGCGCGAAGCTCGGTACGCCGTCTGGGCTTGTATTACGAACGCCTCTGGCAGTTCGCCTTGCGCGCCGCCCCGGACATCGAACTGCTCGCAGCCAATCTACCGATTCGCCTGAGTGGCCATACCCTGGGTGAACTCGACCTACTGCTGCGCGATGACGAAGGCGTGCACCACCTGGAACTGGCGATCAAGTTCTATCTCGGCCCCGAGCAGGATAGCGGCGAACAGCCAGCGCACTGGCTCGGCCCCGGCAGCCTGGACCGCCTGGATATCAAGCTCGACCACCTGAGCCAGCATCAACTTCCGCTGTCCGCCCGCGGTGAAGCGCGCGCGGCCCTGGCCGAGCTGGATCTGGTGCATGCCCAGGCAGCACTCTGGCTCGGCGGTTATCTGTTCTACCCCTGGCCAAATCGCTGCGCCTCACCAGCAGGCGCCAATGCGCAGCATTTAAAGGGCCGCTGGCTGCACCGGCGCGACTGGCCGAGCCTGACCCAGCAAAGCGCCGACGGCTGCTGGCAGCCCTTGCCGCGTAATGCCTGGCTCGCACCCGCGCGAGTCGCGGCAGACGATCTATGGTCAAACGCAAGACTAAAGGACTGGTTCGGTGCACTGCCGCCGCAGGCCAATGCGCAATTGCTGGTCAGGCTGGAGCCTGGCCCCGAGGACGATTGGAGCGAAGCTGAACGGGTGTTTCTGGTCGGCGATGAATGGCCCGCGCAGGCTGAAGAGTAACCAACAGCGACTCTCGTGGTCGCGCGCAAAAGGCCTGCTAACTGTCTCGTAGCACGCGCAGCGCCCTACGAGACAGTTAGCGGCTACGCTCGACGCGTCCGCCGGAACGCGCCAAATAACCGGAGCCACTTTCACACAGCAAACCTTCACGCTGTACCGCTGGTAAGCCGTCCAGCCCACCGCGCAAGGCATAGGCTGTGAAGCCCAGCTGGGTCAGCAGAAACACCGCACTGGCGCTGCGTTTACCGCTGTCGCAGTAGCACAGGTACGTCCGCCCCTTGTCCAGCAGGCGCGCCTTCAGGCGTAACAACTGCAACGGCATATTCAAGGACTCCAGCGCATGGGCACGCTGGTACTCCTCTTGCAATCGCACATCCAGCCATTGTCCGCCGCAGGTCAGCAAACGCGCCGCCTCACCAAGCGAAACCTCATCCACCACCGGGGCCTTGAGCAAGGCGAAAAAATCCTGACGGGCCAGGCGCAGCACCACGCCATCTTCCAGCAGGGTTACCGTGGCGTTGCGCGGACTATCGGCTAGCAAGGCCTCTTCACCGAAACAGGCGCCCACGTCCAACTCCGCCAACACTTGATGAGCGCTACCGGCGCCGCGAATCACTTCGGCACGACCGCTGTAGAGAAAATAACAACAGTCACCGACCTCGCCCTCGCGCAACACGGTGCTACCGGCCTGCAGCTCGAGGCGCTGCAAGCGCCCCAGCATGGTTCGCACATTGGACGGCGGCACCTTGGCGAACAGTGGATTGTCCAGCAGGCGCTCCAACCACTCCACCTCGTCCTGATTGCTACCAAGCTCCAGCAGCAAATCCTGATACGTCAGACGCCAGGTCAATAGCCGGTTGAGGGTGGCACTGTCCAACGCCAACACGCTGACATCGGTCAAGGCTCGCGCCTCATGTCTACGCGGCAAGCTGGGCGACAACGGATGGCAACTGGCTGCGCTGCCCGCGAGCACAGATTCGCGCTGACCATCGAGCGCCTGCAACGACAACTCGCCGGCCAACAGGTAGTAGGTCAGACGCGCTTGATCGCCTTGACGGAAAAGCAGCTGCCCCGCCAGCAGCGGTTGCGGCGCCAACTGACCGCGCAACTCGCGCCACTGCTGCTCGGACAGCATATTCAGCGGCGTCAGGCTGCGTAACTGCTCGGGATTCAGGGGTTCATTCATGGAATTATCCAGACTCCGCGGATCACGTCTCGAGATTGCCGGCCAATGGGGCGAGGCACGCCTGCTCATGTTTGCGCAGCGCCGCGGTACGACCCTGCAGGCCGCCAGTATGGACGAATACCAAGCGGCTACCAGGGGCAAAGTAACCAGCCTCGACTTGCCGACGCAACGCCATTAACGCCTTCCCGGTATACACCGGCTCCAGAGGCACAGCGCCATGCGCTTCGCTCGCCCAGAGAAACTGCACCAACTCGCTATCAACCTTGGCAAAGCCACCACGTGCAGCGTCCAGCAGGTGATAGCCGCGATCGGCCACTCCCGCCTCCTGCAAAACCCGCTGCACCTGTTGCGCCACGCCATGGTCGGCGGGCACCGCCACGGCGCCATAAACGGGGTGAGCGCCCGCCTCGCCGAGGACCAACCCCGCCAAGGTCGTACCCGTGCCAACCGCCAGCCACCAGCCACCAGCCGTCATAATCCGACCAGCTAAGCGCGGCCAGCTGCTCACGCACCAGAGCCACCAGGCCAACGCAGCCCAGCGCCCCGACTAGACCGCCGCCGCCTTCAGCCACGGGATATAGGGCCGGGTAGCGTGCACCCCACTCATCCCAGAATCCCGGCCGATGCCGCGCGCGATAACCGCCGTAGCCCAGCCAGTGCAGCTGCATGCCGTACGCCAGCAAGTCGCGCACCGTCGGCGTGTCCTGCACGTTACCGCGCAGCAAGCCCACGGTTGGGAAGTTAAAACGCCGCCCTGCGGCAGCCAAGGCATGCAAGTGATTGGAGTGTGCGCCGCCCAGGCTGATCAGACCGTCAGCGCCAGCGGCAGCGGCCGCCTGTAGATGGGGGGCGAGCTTGAACCATTTGTTGCCGCTGATCAGCGGATCGATCAGGTCCAGACGCAACACCGCCACCTCAAGACCGGCTGACGTCAGCCAATCGAGGGTCAAGCGCTCGAGCGGTGCCCGAGGCGTCCAGTCTGGGAAGACCAGTGACAAGGCTTAGCCGACAGTGCGCAGACGACTACTGGTCTTATGTCGCGCGCAGCAATTGGAGTCGCCCAGGGTAAAGCGGCTGGGGGTATCGACACGGTCGATCGGAATGGCGCAGCGCCCGCCACTGGTCAGTGAAGCCTCGCATGTCGGTTGCTGATAGTGCGCCAACCAGTTCCGGTATTGCGCCTCGGAGACGAAGCACTTGGCCGCCGCATACGCCATGGGGTTGTCCTGATAACTGGCGATATCCTGCAAGGGAATGGTCAGGTGTCCAGCACCAGGATGATAGACCACGAACACCACACCCAATTTGGCCAGACGCTCGAGACTCTGCTCACCGCCCTGACTGGCCAGTGCGTCGTACTCATGCTTGAGTCGCGCGATTTCCTGCTGCGACTGAGCCTCTTGCTCATTGCGATAGGCCAACTCGACATCACGCAAGACCACCTGCTCTTTGTACTCGACCACTGCCGACGCGATTTTCGCCTGCATCTCGCTCTCGAACTGCATGCGCAGCACATCGCTCTCGCTACGACCATGTTGCTCCAGCTCGCGCAACTGCAGGGTCATTTGTTCGCGCGAGGTCTGCAGGCTAGCGGCCTGTTCGGCCAACTGTCCCTTGAGAGTGGCATTGAGCTCTTCCTGCTGGCGCAACGCCTGGTGCAGGCCGTGAATCTGCGTCTGAAGACTGTTGTTGCGTTCCTCATTGGCCAGCTTGTACTTGGCCAACTCGTCTTCGTGCTGCTGACTCAGGCTGCTGATGCGCAAACGCTGCTGTTTGATCAGCTGCGCCGTTTTCAGGCGGTGCTCATGGTCCATCTTCTCCGCGGCCTTGGGCGCTCCTTCCCTGGACGGATCGGACGCATACCACTTGTCATCCGAAGCCATCTGCAGGCGCTCTGGCGCCAGTGACTGGACGCTGTCGTCCTCGACCAGCAGGCCCAGCTTGTTGCGCCTGGCCGCATCGCGCAGCAACACCAGGTCATTCTTGCCTGGCGCCAAACTCGGGTCCCACAAGTGCATTTGATGCCAGGACACCGGACACTGACTCCGGCAAGCCAGGCGAATCGGCCCAGCCCCGAGATCGGGGCCACGCCCAGCGCGCTCGGCCAGATGCTGTAATGGAATATTCCAGCCCTTGTCCGGCGCACCTTTCTCATCGAAATCCAGGTAGAAAAACACCACCGCGCGGATCATCAAGCGCGGATTGATCATCACAAAAGCGACGCGCATCTGCTGATCGGCGAACTCGGGCATGCCCACCACGCCATCCAGCAAGGCTTCAAATTCGGGAAAAAACATTTCCTTGCAGATGCCGCCACGCTCATTGAAGAACATCACGGCCTCAACAATCTGCGGCTTATTCTGCATGCTCATCGACTTTCCTCTAGGCCAACGCGGTGTAATCCGTTCCGTCGTATGCCACTCCTGACAGGAAAGACTAACCCTGTAGCCCAGGCGCTGTTCCTTTATTCAGGCAAGTCTAGGGGAAAAACCAATGCCAGCAATGTGACTGGGTTGGCAGTCGCCATGCCGACCAGCCCAAGCAGGCTGCCGGCATAACGAAACTGTGATGGGTTTGGTACGGCGGGCTAACTAGTTTTAGCGGACAGGAAGGGCGCCAAGCGTCGGCCCATTTCCTCTCCCAGGGCTTGCAGGCCACTCAGCGGACGGATCATCACTTCGAACTCGACGATCTTGCCGTCTGCGTCGAAACGAATCATGTCGATGCCTTTCAACTCGCGCTCGCCGACCTTGGCACTGAACTCCAGGACAACGCTCCAGCCATCGCCACTGCTCAACTCGCGATGGTAGGCAAAGTCCTCGAACACCTTAAACACCGTATTGAGGATCAGCGACACCATCGGCGCCCCCTCATAAGGCTTGAAAGCCATGGGCGAGCGAAACACCGCCTGCGGGTGCAACAGTTCCGGTAGCGCACGCAGATCGCCGGCAACCAGCATCGCATGCCACTTATCCAGTGCTTCGGCAACCGCAGGCCGCACAGTTAAGGCTGTAGACATGGGCGATGCTCCTATCAGATTTCTGCGGCCAACCGCGAGCCCTGGTTGATGGCACGCTTGGCGTCCAGCTCCGCCGCCACATCGGCGCCGCCGATCAGGTGCACGCTCTGCCCAGCGGCAATCAGCTCGTCATGCAGTTCGCGCAGTGGATCCTGGCCGGCACACACGATCACCGTATCGACCGGCAACACCTGCGGCTCGCCCTCGGCGATGCGAATATGCAGCCCTTGGTCGTCGACCTTGAGGTATTCGACGCTGTTGAGCATCTGCACCTGCTTGTTCTTCAGCCCGGCACGGTGGATCCAGCCGGTAGTCTTACCCAGGCCATCGCCGACCTTGGACTTCTTGCGCTGCAACAGGAACACTTGGCGCGCCGGCGCATGCGGTTTGGCCTTGATCCCGGCAACGCCGCCGCGAGCCTGCAGGTCGCCATCGATACCCCACTCCTTCCAGAACGCCTCGCGACTCAGACTGCTGGCTTCGCCCTGGTGGATAATGAACTCGGACACGTCGAAGCCGATACCGCCAGCGCCGATCACCGCGACCCGCTGACCGACCGGCTTGCGCTCAAGAATTGCGTCCAGGTAATTGATAACCTTGGCATGCTCGATGCCAGGAATCTCCGGGGTACGCGGCGCGATACCGGTGGCCAGGATCACCTCGTCAAAACCGGCCTTGGCCAACTCATCGGCATCCACGCGGCTATTCAGGCGCAGGTCGACCCCGGTGGTTTCCAGCTTGCGCTTGAAGTAGCGCAGGGTTTCGAAAAACTCTTCCTTACCCGGCACGCGCTTGGCGACGTTGAACTGGCCGCCGATTTCGCTGGCCGAATCGAACAGCGTCACCTGATGGCCACGCTCGGCAGCCACAGTGGCGGCGGCCAGACCGGCGGGGCCGGCACCGACCACGGCAATTTTCTTGACCTGGACGGTGGCAATGTAATTCAGCTCGGTCTCATGACAGGCGCGCGGGTTGACCAGGCAGCTGGTCAGCTTGCCGCCGAAAGTATGATCCAGACAGGCCTGATTGCAGCCGATGCAGGTGTTGATTTCGTCGCTACGCCCCTCGGCCGCCTTGTTGACGAAGTCCGGGTCGGCGAGAAACGGCCGGGCCATGGACACCATGTCGGCGTCGCCTTCGGCCAGCACCTGCTCGGCGATTTCCGGGGTGTTGATGCGATTGGTGGTGATCAGCGGAATCTTGATCTCACCGCGCAACTTGGCGGTTACCTTGGTGAAGGCCGCACGCGGCACCTTGGTGGCAATGGTCGGAATCCGCGCCTCGTGCCAGCCGATGCCGGTATTGATCAGGGTCGCGCCGGCCTGTTCGATGGCCTTGGCCAGCAGAACTATCTCATCCCAGGCGCTGCCACCTTCAACCAGATCGAGCATCGACAGGCGATAGATGATGATGAAATTCGGCCCGACCGCCTCGCGCACGCGGCGGACGATTTCCAGCGGCAGACGCATACGGTTCTCGTAGCTGCCACCCCAACGGTCGCTGCGCTGGTTGGTATGGGCGGCGAGGAACTGGTTGATGAAGTAGCCTTCCGAGCCCATGATCTCGACGCCGTCGTAGCCGGCCTGTTGCGCCAGACTGGAGCAGGTGACGAAGTCCTGAATCTGCTTCTCGATGCCTTCCTCGTCCAGTTCTCTGGGTTTGAACGGGTTGATCGGCGCCTGAATAGCGCTTGGCGCCACAGACTTCGGGCTGTAGGCATAACGCCCGGCATGCAGAATCTGCATACAGATCTTGCCGCCCGACTCATGCACCGCCTGGGTCACGATCTTGTGCTTCTCAGCCTCCTCCACAGTGGTCAGCTTGGCCGCACCGGAGTAAACCCCACCTTCTTCATTCGGGCCAATACCACCGGTGACCATCAGACCGACGCCGCCACGGGCGCGCTCGGCAAAATAGGCCGCCATGCGTTCGAAGCCACCCGGTTTCTCTTCCAGACCGGTGTGCATCGAGCCCATCAGGGTGCGATTCTTCAACGTGGTGAAGCCCAGATCCAACGGAGCGAGCAGGTGCGGGTAATGAGTGGTCATGGCGTTCTCCACATCGAGCTTATGCATTTCACGAAATGCCGTGGTCTCAACTGGACCGCGGTCGGTATGCACTCAACGATATAGAGGCTGCCCATGCGCCTCAATGATCATAAATGACAAAAAGCTAACCCAAATGAACAGCAGACTTGGCAAAAAACCTCCATCTGCCTACCCTGTAGCCATGATGCGTAAAGTCTCGATACTCCTCTTCACACTGGTAGCCGGCGGCTGCCTGACGGCGTTCCTGATATGGGCCGAGCGGCGTCCCGACGCGCACTATTTGTCCGATCTGCGCAGCACCATTAGCAGCGATCCGGCCCCAGCACAGGTGCGCGGCAACCTACTGCTGATCCGCCCGCAACTCTATCCACTGGATTACCAAAGCCCGGCGCACCTGCGCCTAAAGCTTGCAGCCGCACTGGACAATGCCCGGCAGGCTGACCTGCTCGGCCCAGGCACGCTGGTGGCGCTGCCCGAGCATATCGGCACCTGGCTGCTGGCGCGCGGCGAGAAGACCGAGTTCTATCGGGCGCTCAACCGCAAGGAAGTGCGCAACTGGTTGCTGCTCGGCAATCCGCTGCTGGCGGTCAAGGCGCTGCTGATGAATCTTGATGCCGAACGCCTGGACGAGGCGCTGCTGCGCATGAAAGCCGAGCAGATGGCCAAGGATTACCAGCAACTGTTTGCCGGACTCGCCCGCGAGTACCGGGTCACTCTACTGGCGGGCTCGATCCTGCTCCCCGAGCCGCGCCTGGAGGACGGGCAGCTGCGCAGCGGCGATGGCCCATTGCGCACGCTCAGCCTGGTTTTCTCCCCGGAAGGCACAATCCTGGGCGAACCGTATTACGAGCCCTGGCCCCGACAATCAGACACCCGCGCGCCGCAACGCCTCAACGTCGGCGACATGAGCTACATCGTTGAGCGCGACTGGCGCCCCGGCTATCCGCAAAGCCGGTTGCGCCTGATCGACAGCGACAAGCCGAGCCAGGCCCTGTTCCTGCGCGGCAAACTGGGTTGGCCGATTGGCGGCGCGCCTCGCGCGGTCCAGCTGACCCCCCAACAAGTGCAACAGAGCAGCCAGGCGCCGGGCAGCCATCTGCTGAACACCTGGCTTGGCGCCGAATGAAACCGCAGCGGGTTCGCCTCGGCGATCTCTCGGTAGGCTTCGTGTATAGCCTGGCCGATGCCATGCGCCACCTCGACCAAGACCCGCAGCCACTTTTTGCCCAGTACGACCTCGATGCGGCTCGCCTGGCCGAGCCCAGGGCGCGCCTGTCCATCCCGCGCTATATGCGCCTCGGCCACGCAGCCATTCAGCAAACCGGCGAGCCCGGACTGGGCTTGCTCATGGGCCAGCAGAGCCGCCTGAGTCAGGCCGGCCTGGCCGGCGTCACTGCCGCGCAAGCGCCAACGGTGCGCGAAGCGGCGCGCACCCTGACTCGCTTCGAGCCGTTGTACGCCTCCAACTACCGCGGGCAATCGAGCCTGCACGAAGACGCCAAGGGCGCCTGGTTACGCTTTTATTCGATCAGCCCCTACAACGCCTACAACCACTTCGTGGTCGACTCGGTACTGGCCAGCTGGACGCAACAACTCGGCAGCCTGGCCAGACAGCGCCTACCCGTGGAGAAAGTCGAGATTGAATTCCCGGCGCCCAGCTACGCCACAGAATATTCAGAATCGTTCGACTGCCCCGTGGAGTTTGCGGCCGCACACAATCAATTGCGCCTGAGCCACGCCACGCTCAGCCTGCGCAACCCCGAATATTGCCCGAGCACCTGGCGCCAGCTTCTGGAAATCTGCGAGCGAGAACTGGAGCAGCTGACTCGCACCCGCAGCCTGCATGAGCGCGTCATCCAACTGCTCGGCCCCCTGCTACATGGGCGCGAGCCCGATTTACAGGAAGTCGCCGTTCGCCTGCACCTGCCGCCCTGGACGCTCAGGCGCAAACTGGCGGAAGAAGGCACGCAGTTCCG
>JBFKAF010000054.1:0-11407 GCA_041621735.1 Pseudomonas sp. | reverse complement strand
TGCGTGGTGCGCAGCTCGGATTGGGTCGCGCTGAGTTCGGCATCGAGGGCTGTGCGGCGCGCTTGCAGCTCTTCGATCAAGGCTTTGCGCGTGTCCAGCGTTTCCTGCATGCCCTGTACTCGGGTCTTCCAGTTGTCGTCGATGGCCTTGAGCTGGTCGCTGAGTTCGGCTACCTGCTGCTCCAGTTGCGGCAGTCGTTCGGCCTGGCCGGGGATGTCCTGCAGGTCGCTGCTGGGAATCCAGACGGTGTCGCCGGACTCTCCGCGGATCTGGCTGTAGTTGCCCTGGGTGCTGAGCAGTTCGACCTTCTGCCCGGATTTGAGCGTGCCGACTATGCGGTAGCCGTCAGTCGGGCCGCTGCGTACGTAGGTGTTCAGGCTGTCGCTGACCCAGCGCGGATTGCCGCTGTCCTGCTGGGCATGCACGGGGCCAGAGATGGCGAGCAAGGCACCGAGCAGGGCGCCGGAAAGGGAGCGGCGCGACGTGCGGGCCTGGAGGCGGGAAAGAACAGAGCGAAGTGCAGGCAGATAACGAGATTGGGGCATGAGGGCTTCACATGAAAAAGGAAAGATAGAGGCTCCGATGGCCAGCGGGAAAGCGATGGGGCAGTAGCCTGATAAGGCTCCGCCAGGGTAGCGACGGGCGTGTTGTTACCACGGCGACAGGGATGGCGGCTTGCGGCGGGGAGACGGTTGGCCTCGCCCAGCAGGGCTCATGGCCCGTGACGCCATTCCGGCAGGCCGCCAAGTGACAGACACTTGAAGTCGGGCTGGGTTCACTCGCGATGTAGCAGGCAACCTGCAAGCAGAATCCCAAGGGGCAAATCCAAAGGGGCGGGAGATTTACTTTCAAGCATTGTGCCGGCTGTGGCTGTCCCCCTGGCCTGCGGTGAGAGGTCTGCGCCCATCAGGCGAGTTCTGCGGCCTCGGCGATCAGCAGGGCGATTTCCGCGCCCAGTGCCAGGTCGCTGACTTTACCGAAGTAGTGTTGGCGGATGCAGCCCTCGGCATCCAACAGAATCAGCGTTGGCGTGCCGCGCATCGAGTAGTCACGCATGGTGCGCGGGATCGCGCCCTGCGGGTCGGGCAAGTCGACGGCGACCGGGAAGGTGATGCGGTATTCGTGCAGGAAGGCCGCCAGGGAAATCGGCGTCATCGCCAGATGGTGTTCGAACACCGTGTGCAAGCCGATAACCGCCACCTGGTCAGGCGAGAAGGTGGCCTGTACCCGCTGCGCCTGGGGCAGGCCCTCGCTGACGCAGCCGGGGCAGAGCATCTGAAAGGCTTCCAGCAGCACCACCTTGCCGCGCAGGCTGGCAAGGCTCAGCGCTTGTGCCGTGTTGAACCAGCGCTCTACCTGCCACTCGGCTGCCGGTGTACGTGGGCGTGTCATGGCGGGCTCCTGTGCAACCCTGATTGCGACTTGCGCTTGGGCCATTGGCAAAGCTGCTGCAACTGCCAGCAGGGGCATAGCCGGTAACCCCAGCACCGATGGTTCTACTCAGCATAATCGCAACTTCAGGCCCGCGCCGGGGGCTGGCGCTGAATAGGGCGCGGTCCAGGCTGCCGCCGAGGTTCGGCGTACCGGGGTCGCCGCGCTGCTGGTCGTCATTGCCCTGCTCATCGCGTTTGCCAGCCAGGCGCTTGCGCGGCGAGTGGGGCATCCAGCGCCTGAGCAGGAGGATGGCCGCGACCCCGCATAAGCGCTGCGCCTCAGTGCTTGAGTACCCCGGAGGCCTTGGCGGTGTGCGTGGCGATGGCGTCCATCAGGTCGGGCGACAGGCAGTCATAGGGTTCCAGGCCGAGCTCCTTCAGCCGGGCGCGCACCGCGCCCATCATCTGCGGATCGGCGCCCGACTCGATGATCGAGGAGACGAAGGCGGCGAATGTCGGCTCGGACCAGCCCGGCTCTGCCGACAGCTCGGTGTGAATGAAGTCGAGCCCGTAGAGGGGGTGTCCGCTATTTTCGATGCGGCCGTACATATGCACGCCGCACTGGCTGCAGGCGTGCCGCTGGATGGTGGCCTTGGGGTCAACCACCGCCAGCTTCTCCGCATGCTCGGTGACCTTCAGCTTGTCACGCGGCACCACCGCCACCAGGGAGAACAGCGCGCCCTTGGGCTTCCAGCACTTGGTGCAGCCGCAGGCATGGTTGTGTGCCGACTGTGCATCGACCCTCACCCGCACAGGGTCCTGCGGGCAGCGACAGGCGAGGGTGCCGCCGGTGAAACTGCTTGAACCCGCCTGGATGCCGCCGTCGATCGATGGGTGAAGCGAAAATGTGCGAGTCATTGCCTACCTCCTGAGTAGTCAGAACGACGAGTGCACCTGCGTTAGATTTCAACCTTTGTTTGATCTTGTTCTGCTGGGTAAAGTTCAGCGCCCGCGCTGCTGGCGCTGGGCGCTTCGCGGCGGTCGGCGGCTTGCCGGACGCGTGGGCAGGGGCGGCCACCTTGGCCTTGGCGTCGATCAGCCCGGGCGCAGCGGCAGGTGGGGGCGGCGCCAGTCACAACTCTCGTCACCGCCGAGTCTAAAGAGTCAACAGCCGCCAGACCGGGCGGTTCCGACGAGGACCTTGCTATGCCCGTTTTCCTTGACCCGCGCGGTGCCGCTGCGCAGACCTGGCCGTGGGGCGTACGGCGCGCCTGGCGCTATCAAGGCGCCGCTAATCGCAGACTTCCCGGCTCGTCAGGCACGGGGTATACCTTGGAGGCGCTGCAGACCCCGATGCCATGGGGCAGCAGCCGAGGAGGTCGCCGCCTATGAGATTGCCCGAGATCGATCATGCCTGGGTGCAGCGCGCTCAGCAGGGCGAGCTGGCCGCGCTGGATCGCTTGCTGCTGGTCATCCAGCCGACGGTCTACAACCTGGCCATGCGCATGCTCAACCAGCGCGAGGATGCCCAGGATGCGACCCAGGAAATCCTCCTGCGCATCACCACCCATCTCGCCAGCTTTCGTGGCGATAGCCGCTTCGCCACCTGGATGTTCCGCATCGCCAGCAATTACCTGCTCACCGCGCGCTCGCGGGCCAAGGAGTCGCCGGCGCTGTCGCTGGAGGGCCTGGAGCAGAAGCTCGGCCTCGGAGTGCAGCTGGCCGAACGGGCGCTGCTCGAGGGCCAACCGCGTCAGTTTGGCCCCGAGGATAAGCTGAGCGCGCAACGCATGGCGTTGGCCTGTACCCAGGGCATGCTGATGTGCCTGGATCGCGAGCATCGCGCCGCCTATGTGCTGGACCTGACGTTCGGCCTCGACTCGGCGACGGCGGCCGAAGTGCTGGAGATCAGCCCCGAGGCCTATCGCAAGCGCTTGTCGCGTGCCCGCCAGCGCCTGGATCAGTTCATGCAGCGCCAGTGCGGGCTGGTCAACGCCTGCGCCAACTGCACCTGCGAGAAGCAGCTGCTGGCCGTCGAGCAGGCGCAGCGGCTGGGGTTGGCGAAGCCCGCGACCCGCGCGCCGGAGGCCGAACTGATCGCCCTCACCGAACTGGGTGACGCCGCCGCGGTGTTTCGCGCGCACCCCGACTACCAGGTGCCGCAGCGGGTCATCGAGACCGTGCGCGCGGTGCTCAAACTGCACGCCGGGGGTTGGCAATGAGTAACGGCCGGACGATCGCGCTGACCGCCGCCGAGCGCTTCAGCTTGGCCATCCTGGACAACATGACCTGCAAGAGGCAGCCCGCATGAATGATGCTCCGATTCCCGAAGGCTTCATCCCATTGCCCCGCAGCAGCCCGCTGCTCGACCTGCTCGGCCCGGTCTATTGCCGGGGCAGCGGCTTGCAACTGGAGATCGGCCTGCGTGCCGAACCGCGTCACGCCAATGGTCGTGGAACCCTGCACGGCGGCGTGCTGGCGACCCTGGCGGATGTCGGCATGGGCTATGCCATGGCCTTTTCCAGCGAGCCGCCGCTACCGCTGGTGACGGCCAGCATGACCCTGGACTATCTCGGCACTGTGCAGGTTGGCGAGTGGCTGCAGGTGCATCTGGAGCACTCTAAGCGTGGCCGGCAGATGGCCTTTGCCACGGCCAGCCTGCGGGTGGGCGAGCGGATGGTGGCGCGTGCCAGTGCGGTATTTGCCGTACCGCTGGAGCGTTAACTAGGTTGGCTTAGCGACTGGGCGGCGGCGATGGGTTTTGCGCCGAAGTTGCTCCGCTGCTGGCCAAGGCTGGTTAAAATCCAAGAGGCCGGAATGCTGAGCTCGTCACTCCGGCTTGTTTGCTTAACAACCGCAAAAGGGTGGAGGGTGCAATGAGCGAGCAGGACCAGACGGAAGCGGCCACCGATGCGCAGGTGTTCGCCTATATGCAGCGCCAGTTGAGGTCCGGGCGGGTCAAGCCGGCGGTGCTGGTGGACCTGACGCAGAAGGCCTTTCCGCAGGTCGCGCGCGAGCGCATCGTCCATTGCTTCGGCGAATTGGACTCGTCGTTGCTCAAGCGATGAGCGTGCGCTGGGCCTGCGCTATTCGGGCAGGGGGATGAACTCCTCTTCGTCGCCTGGCACCTTGGGGAAACGTCCGGCCTGCCAGTCCTGCTTGGCCTGCTCGATGCGTTCCTTGCGGCTGGAAACGAAGTTCCACTCGATATAGCGGCGGCCCATTTTCTCGCCGCCGATAATCGCAATGCGCGACTCTTCCAGTGCTTCCAGAACTATCCCCGGCTCCTGGACGAAGACCGCCATCGAGTGCTCGGGAATCAGCGTGTCGCGCGCTTTCAGCGAGCCCTGGGCGACGTACACCGCGCGTTCTTCCTCATCCGGCAGGATCAGCGTCTGCCCCGCCTGCAGGTGCGCCTCCACGTACAGGGTCTCGGCAAACTCCTTGACCGGCGAGGTCACGCCATAGGCCGCGCCGATCAACACCCGCAGCGGAACTCCGGCGACCGTGACGGCGGGCAGGTCGGCGGCCGGGTAGTGATAGAACGCCGCATCCATTTCCTCATCGGTTTCCGGCAGTGCCAGCCACAGTTGCAGGCCGTGCAGCCGGTGCGCCACGTCGCGTACTTGCGGGCGCTCGCGCTCCGAGTGGACGATGCCGCTGCCGGCGACCATCAGGTTGAGGTCGCCGGGACGAATCGCCTGCAGGCTGCCGAGCGAGTCGCGGTGCAGAATTTCGCCTTCGAACAGGTAGGTCACGGTGGCGATATTCACGTGCGGGTGCGGACGTACATTGATGCCCTGGCCGGCGGCAAACTCCGCCGGGCCCATGTGATCGAAGAAGGCCCAGGGGCCGACCATCTTGCGGCCGATGCTGGGTAGCGTGCGGCGTACCGAAAAGCCGCCGAGGTCCTTGTCCCGTGGTCGAATGATCAGCTCCACGGCGTCGCAGCCCTGCGCGATGTCGCATGCCTGTTCCGGGTTTTTCGTCAGGTTGCTCATGCTCAGTTCCTCTTGCTTCGGCCAATGGCTGTGCTCGGCCCGGACGGACAACACACCGGCCTGGCCCGCACATCTGCGGTGGCAGACTAATCAGATTAGGTAAATATCCGCTGTGACGCACGACCGTCAATCGTGCCGGGTCGAGCTTGGCGCTTGGGTCGTCCGCTAGCCGTACAGGCCGCTAGCTGGCGGCTTGCTGGATAAGCCAGTCCTTGAAGGCCTGCACCGCCGGGCGGAGTTTTGCCTGGCGTTGATGAACCAGATAGAAGCCTTTGTTCAGCGCCAGGCGCTGGCTAAACGGCTCGATCAGGCTGCCTTCGGCTATCTCCTCCTCGGTGAGCAGTGCACTGGTCAGTACCACGCCCTGGCCACGCTTGGCGGCATCGATGGTCATCAACGACTGATCGAAATGCAGGGCGGGCAGCGCGGCAATTTGTGCCGCCGGCATGCCGCTGAAACGTGCCAGCCACTGATCCCAGTGGGGATGCAGCGTGTTGTGCAGCAGGGTGGCCCTGCCCAGGTCGCTCGGCTGCTGCAAGTCCAGTTGTCGGGCATAGGCGGCCGTGCAGTAAACCCGCGCCTCATCGCTGAAGAGCAGGTGCACGTCGAGCTGCGGGTCGATGCCGTCGAAATAGCGAATTGCCAGATCAACCGGCTCCCCGGCGAAGTCCACCAAGCTGGTCGACGTGCTGAGGTGGAGGGCGACACTGGGGTGGCTCGCGACGAAGGACGACATTCGTCGCGCGAACCACTTGGCTGCCAGGCTCGGCGGCATGGTCACCCAGATACCCGCGCTCCGGCTGTCGCGCAGTGACTGGCTGGCGTTGATGATTTGCGCCAGCGCCGGCTGGATGCGCCGCCAGTACGAGGTTCCTTCCGGGGTTGGCTCGATCTGCCGTACCTGACGGATGAACAGGCTGACGCCCAGCCACTCCTCGAGCTTGCGAACCTGCTGGCTGACGGCCCCAGGGGTGACGTTCAACTCCTCTGCTGCGAGAGAAAAACTAAGCAGCCGCATGGCCGAGTCGAAGTAAGTCAGCGCTTTCATCGGGGGTAGTGATTTCATGGCGTAGTTTTTCTATCTCGAGAGACAGGCATTATGGTTTGTCGCGCCGGCCGAGGACAGACACAATCGCTCGACACTTGAGTCACCTTGGGCCTGGACATGAAACATACCGCTTATTTCGCCTTTGGCCTGCTCGGCCTGATCTGGGGTAGCAACTTCATCTTCATGAAGTGGGCGGCGGACTTGATCACGCCGGGCCAGATCGTGTTCTTGCGGGTGCTCTTCGGCTTCCTGCCGATTCTGCTGTTCGCCTTGTTGAGCCGCTCGCTGCGCTGGAGCCACCTGCGTCATGCCCAGCACTTCCTGGTCATGGCCCTGCTCGCGACAGCGGTCTATTACTACGCCTTCGCCAAGGGCACATCGCTGTTGCTGTCCAGCGTGGCGGGGATGTTGAGCGGCGCGATTCCGCTGTTCACCTTTGTCTGCTCCATGCTGTTCCTGCGCCAGGAGCCGCTCAACGGCCGCACCGGCCTGGGTGTGCTCTTCGGCTTTCTCGGTGTCCTGTTGATCGCTCGGCCGTGGCAGGCGGAAGTCGCGGGAATCAACCTGGAAGGTGTGCTGTACATGGTCATGGGCTCGCTCAGCGTGGGCTGCTCGTTCGTCTATGCCAAACGCTTTCTGAGCGGTTTGGCGATGTCGCCCTTGGCGCTGTGCACCTACCAGATCGGCTTTGCCTTGGTGGTCATAGCCGCGGTGACCGACCTGCAGGGCATCGAGCGGATAGCCGAGGATGCGCGTGCCTTTGCCGGCGTCTCCCTGGGGCTCGGACTGCTGGGTACCGGTCTGGCTTATATTCTGTATTACTTCATCGTGCAGCGACTCGGGGCAGTGGCTGCGTCGGCGGTGACCTACATTCCGCCGGTGGTCGCCTTGTTGATCGGCTACTTCCTGGTGAACGAACCGGTCGGCGTAGTGGATCTAGTGGCAGTGCTGGCAATCATCGGGGGGGTATACATCCTGCAGACGGGCAAGCGTCAGGCACCGGCCAGCAGCGTGCCCGCCGTTGAGATGGACTAAGCGAGCGGGGCTATCGGCGAGGGCGGAGCGACTGGTTTTTGATCACTCCGCGCCCTCGATACGGCGCCCTTTATTAGTGCTCGACGCGTATTGGTTAAACCGATAAATCCCGCAACTTTATGCAAGCGCCGCCGGCAGGTGCGGCGCAGACTTCTCGGCATCCACCGGGAGTTAGCTGATGAATCTGTCCTTGTACCTGTTGACCGTGCTGATCTGGGGCACCACCTGGATCGCCATCAAACTGCAGATCGGCGAGGTGGCCGTTGCCGCCTCTATCGCCTACCGCTTTGCCCTGGCGGCGGCAGTGTTGTTCGCTGTGCTGCTGCTCAGCGGCCGTCTGCAAGCGCTCGACCGGCGTGGCCAATGGATCTGCCTGGCCCAGGGCTTGTGCCTGTTCTGCCTGAATTTCCTGTGTTTTTACACTGCCAGCCAGTGGATCCCCAGTGGCCTGGTCGCGGTGATCTTCTCCACCGCGACGCTGTGGAATGCCTTGAATGCGCGGCTGTTCTTCAAGCAACGGATCGCGGCCAACGTACTGGCCGGCGGCGCCCTGGGGTTGCTGGGCCTCGCCCTGCTGTTCTGGCCGCAACTGGCCGGGCATGCGGCCAGTCGGGAAACCCTGCTGGGTATCGGCCTGGCGCTGCTCGGTACCCTGTGTTTCTCCGCCGGTAACCTGCTCTCCAGCCTGCAGCAGAAGGCCGGCCTCAAACCGCTGACCAGCAATGCCTGGGGCATGCTGTATGGCGCCCTGATGCTGGTGACGATCTGTCTGCTCAGCGGCACGCCGTTCGGCTTCGAGTGGAGCGGCCGCTATGTCGGTTCGCTGCTGTACCTGGCGATTCCCGGCTCGGTGATCGGCTTCACCGCCTACCTGACCCTGGTCGGGCGCATGGGGCCGGAACGCGCGGCCTACTGCACCGTGTTGTTTCCGGTGGTGGCGCTGAATATCTCGGTGTTCCTCGAGGGTTATCAGTGGACGCCGCCGGCGTTGCTCGGCCTGCTGCTGGTGATGCTCGGCAACGTGCTGGTGTTCCGCAAAGCAAAACCGGCCCCGCGCCTGGATGGTGCGCCAGCCTAGCGCGGGTCAATGCCAGGTCGACCGCGCCTCCCAGGAGCGGAACTGGTCGCCGGGAATAGGCCGGCTGATCGAGTAGCCCTGGGCGATGTCGCAGCCGAAGTGGCCCAGGCGGGTCAGGGTCTCGCGATTCTCGACGCCCTCGGCGACGACCGTGAGATCCAGGTTGTGTGCCAGCTCGACTATGGAACGCACGATCTTCGCCGAGTCATCGTCGTCGGTGAGCATGCGGGTGACGAAGGACTGGTCGATCTTCAGGGAGTCCACCGGCAATTTCTGCAGGTAGGCCAGCGAGGAGTAGCCGGTGCCGAAGTCGTCGATGGTCAGGTGGGTGTCGAGGTTCTTCAGCTGCATCAGGGTGTCCAGCGCGGCCGCCGGTTCCTCCATCAATGCGCTCTCGGTCAGCTCGAACTCGATCCAGTCCGGCTGGGCGCCCCAGGTGTCGAAGGCGCCACGAATGCGCTCGAGCAGCTTGGGGTCGCGCAGGTCGCGGGCCGACAGGTTGACCGAGATCGGTCGTTCGTCGCCCTCTTCGTGCCAGGCGTAGCGCTGGCCTAGCGCCGCATCCAGTACCCAGTAGGTGAGTGGAGTGATCAGCCCGGTGCTCTCGGCCAGTTTGATGAACTCGTCGGGCGGTAGCAGGCCGTGCTGCGGGTGCTGCCAGCGCACCAGGGCCTCGGTGCCGCAGACGGTGTTGGTGGCAATCTGCAGTTTCGGCTGGTAGTGCAGCAGCAGCTCGTTGTGGTCGATCGCCCGGCGCAAATCGCCCATCAGCATCAGGTGCTGCGCGCACTCCTTATCCAGGCTGCTCTGGAACAAGGCGTAACCGCTGCTGGAGCACTTGGCTTGATCGCGGGCGCTGCTGGCACGGCGGATCAGACCATCCGGGTCGGTGTCGTGGCCGGGGTAGAGGGCGATGCCGATGCTCGCCCGTGCCTCGAGCAGCAACCCGGACAACTCGATCGGCTCATACAGCGCCACCAGGATTTTCTGCGCCAGCTGGGTGGCCTGTTCGGCGCCGCCGCTGGGCATCAGTACGGCGAATTCGCACTCGCCCATGCGCGCGACCGTATTGTTCGTCCCCACGGTTTGCACCAGGCGGGTGGCAATGGCCTGTTGCAGGCGGTCGCTCTCGCGGTAGCCGAGGGTCTCGTTGATCTCCCGATTGCGGCCAACCTCCAGTTGCAACAGGCCCAGCGCCCGGTGTTCCTGTTTGGCGGTGCTGATCGCCTCCTCCAGCTGTTCGCGCAGGCGCACCCGGTTCGACAAGCCGGTGAGGGTGTCGGTGTAGGCCATGCGTCTGATGGTGGCCTCAGCTTCGGCGGCCCTGGCGCGGGTGCGCAGGGTGGCGATGCCGAAGCCGAGGTCGTTGGCGGTGGCCAGCAACAGCTCGACCTCCTTGTCATCGAAGGCCTCGGCTTCGGCCGACATGATGCTCAGCATGCCGATCAGCGCCCCTTCGACCCGCAACGGCAGTACCAGGGCCGCGGCATAGCCGCGCTCGCGGGCTTCCTCGCGCAGCGGGGCCTCGGGGTCGTTGAGGATGTCGCGCATCACCATAGGTTGACCGCTCGCGAGTGGCTCTTCGAGCTTGTGAATAAAGGCTGCCCCCTCGGTACTAGCCCCCCAGGTCACGCCGAGGGCCAGAAAGCCTTCGTCGAAACCTTCGTGGGCCATCGGCTGGTAGAGCTGGGGCAGATCATCCTGGCGATAACCGACCCAGGCCAGGCGGTAGCCGCAATCCTTCACCAGCAGCCGGCAGATCTCCTCGAGCAGGGTGGTTTCGTCAGTGGCATGGATCAGCGCATGGTTGACCGCCACCCGCGTCGACAGCGCGCGGTTGAGCTGGTGGATTTCCTGCTCCGCCTGCGCGCGGCGGGCCTTGATGCGTAGCGCCTGGATACCGAAGGCCAGGTCATCGGCGGCCTCGGTCAGCAGGTCCAGTTCCTGCGGACCGAAGGCGTCGGGTTCCGGGGCACCGATACCGAGGGCGCCGAATATCCGGTCTTCGACCCGTAGCGGCAGTGACAACACCGAGGCGATGCGGTGCGCGATGGCCCCTTCGCGCCAGGGCGCGGTGTTCGGGTCGGTCAGCAGATTGTGCGACAGGCTCTGTCGGCCGGTGCGGATGGCGGTGCCGCTGGGGCCATGACCGCGCTCGTTGTCCGCCCAACTGATGCCGAGCGAGTCGATGTAGGTGCGTTCGACCCCGGCATACGCCACCGGTGTGACGCTCTTTTCCGCGTCGTCCTCGGCGCGGCCGACCCAGGCCAGGCTGTAACCGCCTTCCTCGACTATCACCCGGCAGATGTCCTGGTACAGGGTCGCTTCCTCGACCGCGCGCAACAGCGCCCGGTTGCAGCCACTGAGGGTGCGCAACGCCCGGTGAAGGCATTCCACTTGTTGGGCGACTGACGATTGCGCGGACATGACTGGCCTCCCGCAGATGTAGACCAGTGCTCAGTATAGGCCTTGTGACCTGCCGCGATGCGCCCTTGGTCGCTGCAGGCGTTGGCCGTACAGACGCCGCGCCGATGAGTCAGCCCGCCGCGCGGACGAACCGATCCGCGGCGTGGCTGGCGTGCTGTCGAATGTAGCTTGTGGCGGATGATGCTCGGTCAGGTGGTGGAGTCCAGGGAGGAGGCTATGGGCGCCGCATGGCCGCCCGAGACGCTCAAGCAGATTGCCTGAGCCAGCCCGTCCAGCGCGGGGAGAGGCTTACCGCGAGCAGCAATGGATAGCTCAAATAGTGGACGAAGAACAGCAATTGCCCAGGCAGGCCGGGCTCGTCCTTTAACAGCATCAGGGCAAACAGGCCGAGGTAGAGGACGCCCAGCAAGCCGCCATAGATAAGCAGCAAGCGCAGGCGTTCGCC
>JBFKAF010000053.1:0-11679 GCA_041621735.1 Pseudomonas sp. | reverse complement strand
CGTGCGCGACCTGACTCGCCTGTACGGCCCGGAGAAGGGCTGTCAGGGGGTGTCCTTCGACCTCTATCCCGGCGAGGTGCTGGGCATAGTCGGCGAGTCCGGCTCGGGCAAGTCGACCCTGCTCAGCCTGCTGTCCGGGCGCTGTGCGCCGGACCGTGGCCAGGTCAGCTACCGCGGCAAGGAGGGTGCGATGCTCGACCTGTACGCCGCCAGCGAGGCGCAACGGCGCACGCTGTTGCGCAGCGAATGGGGCTTCGTCGAGCAGAACCCGCGCGACGGGCTGCGCATGGGCGTGTCGGCCGGCGCCAATATCGGCGAGCGCCTGATGGCCCAAGGTGTGCGCCATTACGCTGAGCTGCGCGCCGCCGGTATCGACTGGCTGCAGCAGGTGGAAATCGACCCGGCGCGCATCGATGACCTGCCACGGACCTTCTCCGGCGGCATGCAGCAGCGCCTGCAGATCGCCCGCAACTTGGTCTCCAGCCCGCGTCTGGTGTTTATGGATGAGCCCACTGGCGGCCTGGATGTGTCGGTGCAGGCGCGCCTGCTCGACCTGCTGCGCGGCCTGGTGCGCGAGCTGGATCTGGCGGTGGTGATCGTCACCCACGACCTGGCGGTGGCACGCCTGCTGGCCGACCGCCTGATGGTGATGCGCCGCTCCCACGTGGTCGAGGCCGGGCTCACCGACCAGATTCTCGACGATCCGCAGCACCCCTATTCGCAGCTGCTGGTGTCTTCGGTGCTGCAGCCCTGAGCGTGGCTCTGGCGGCGTCGGCTGGGTAGAGGCGCTTTTTGGCGAAACCCAGCGGGGCATTGCGGGTTCAGGCGCTGGGTTTCGCTTTGCTCTACGCCAGCCTACGGGCGGTGGAGCTACAGAATGAATTCGAGGTTGATATGCACAAGCTGATCGAGGTCGCAGGCCTCAGCAAGACCTTCACCCTGCACCAGCAACATGGCGTGGTGCTCAATGTGTTGCGTGAACTCAGTTTCAGCGTGGCGGCGGGCGAGTGCCTGGTGCTGCACGGTCATTCCGGGGCCGGCAAGTCGACCCTGTTGCGCACCCTGTACGGCAACTACCTGCCGGCCGGTGGCAGCATTCGCCTGCGCCATGGCGATGCTTGGCGCGAGCTGGTCGGCGCCACGCCGCGGCAGATCCTCGAGGTGCGGCGGCAGACGCTCGGCTACGTCAGCCAGTTTCTGCGGGTGATTCCACGGGTCGCCACCCTCGATGTGGTGATGGAGCCGGCCCTGGCGCGCGGCTGGAGCAAGGCCGACGCCGAGGCGCGGGCGGAACACCTGCTGACGCGCCTGAACATTCCCGCAGCCCTGTGGCAGCTGGCGCCCGGCACCTTCTCCGGCGGCGAGCAGCAGCGGGTGAATATCGCCCGTGGCTTCATGGTGACCTGGCCGCTGATGTTGCTGGACGAACCCACCGCCTCGCTGGACGAAGCCAATCGTCAGGTGGTGCTGGAGTTGATCGGCGAAGCCAAGGCGGCCGGCGCCGCGTTGATCGGCATCTTCCACGACCGCGCCGCCCGCGAGGCGGTGGCCGACCATTACCTGGACATGACCCCCGCAACCCCAGCCAGTCAGGAGTACAGCTATGCCGGTTGAACAGATACTGAGCAATGCGCGGGTGGTCACCGCCGACCGCGAGTTCATGGGCAGCGTGCTGTTGCGCGATGGCCTGATCGCGGCGGTCGAGGAGGGTCGCAGCGGCCTGCCGCAGGCCCAGGACCTGGGCGGCGACTACCTGCTGCCGGGGCTGGTCGAACTGCATACCGACAACCTGGAAAAGCACATGAGCCCGCGCCCCGGGGTGGACTGGCCATCGGCTTCGGCGGTGCTGACCCACGACGCGCAGATCGTCGCGGCTGGCATCACCACGGTGTTCGATGCCCTGTCCATCGGTGACGTCAATCCGCGTGGCAAGCGTATGCTGCAGCTGCCGGCCATGCTCAAGGCCATCGCCCATGCCGAA
This sequence comes from Pseudomonas sp., assembly GCA_041621735.1. Classification (GTDB taxonomy): domain Bacteria; phylum Pseudomonadota; class Gammaproteobacteria; order Pseudomonadales; family Pseudomonadaceae; genus Aquipseudomonas. The sequence continues at coordinate 9,698 of JBFKAF010000053.1, read as the reverse complement.
GCCGCCGGCCACACCCGCGCCGAACATCGCCTGCACCTGCGCTGCGAGTTGTGTCACCCGGATACCCTGACGCTGTATCGCGACCTGGTCGAGCAGCCGCTGGTGCAACTGGTGTCGCTGATGGACCACTCGCCGGGCCAGCGTCAGTTCGCCAAGGAAGAGAAATACCGCGAGTACTACATGGGCAAATACCACCTCAGTACGGCGGAGATGGAGGCCTTTATCCTTGAGCAGGTGGCCAACTCCCGCGAGTTCAGCGAGCGTCATCGCCAGGCCATCGCCGCCGACTGCCACGCCCGCGGCCTGGCGCTGGCCAGTCACGACGATGCCACCCTGGCGCATGTGCAGGAGTCGGCGGGGTTTGGCATGTCCATCGCCGAGTTCCCGACTACCCTGGAGGCGGCCAAGGGCAGCCATGCGCTGGGCTTGAAGGTGTTGATGGGCGCGCCGAATATCGTTCGCGGTGGCTCGCACTCGGGCAATATCGCCGCGGCCGAACTGGCCCGCGAGGGCGTGCTGGATATTCTCTCCAGCGATTACTACCCGGCCAGCCTGTTGCAGGCGGCGCTGCTGCTCGCCGGGCAGGACAATGGTTATGATCTACCCGCGGCGATCGCTACCGTCAGCCGGATTCCCGCACAGGCGGCCGGCCTCGGCGATCGTGGCGAGATCCGCGTGGGGCTGCGCGCCGACCTGGTGCAGGCGCGGGTGCATGAGGGGCAGGCGGTGATCCAACAGGTCTGGCGACAAGCCAGGAGGGTGTTCTGATGCGCGGTAGCTTGATCTATCTGATAGGCCCCTCGGGGTCGGGCAAGGACAGCCTGTTGCAGGCCGCGCGCGTGCAGCTCGGTGAACGCGGCTGCGAGATCGCCCGGCGGGTGATTACCCGCTCCGCCGAGGCGCTGGGGGAGGATGCCGTGGCTGTGTCGCCCGCAGCCTTCGCCGAGCAGGAGCGCGCGGGCGCCTTCGCCATGAGCTGGCGCGCCAATGGCCTGGCCTATGGCATTCCCAGACAGATCGACGACTGGCTGGCGGCCGGCCGGGATGTGCTGGTCAATGGTTCGCGCGGTTATCTGGACGAGGCGCGGCGACGCTACCCGGATTTGATCGGCGTGTTGCTCACGGTCGATGACGGGGTGTTGCGCCAGCGCCTGTTGGCGCGCGCTCGCGAGACCCCGACGGAGATCGAGGCACGCCTGGCGCGCAATGGGCAGTTTCTCGCGGGGGCCGCGGCCGATGCGGCGCAGCTGCACCTGCTGGATAATTCCGGGCCGTTGCAGCAGACCCTGGACAAGCTGCTGCGCCTGCTTGGCGCCAGCCGCACATGCGCCTGAGCCTGCTCGGCACCGGCGATGCGCGTCAGCTGCCGGTGTACAACTGCAGCTGCGCCGCCTGCGACAGCGCGCGGGTCTACCCGCAGCGCCGCCGTGGTCCCTGTTGCGCCTTGCTCGAGGCCGGTGGCGAGCGCTGGTTGATCGACAGCGGCTTGACCGATCTCTGCGAGCGTTTCCCACCCCATAGCCTCTCCGGCATTCTGCAGACCCATTACCACGCCGATCACGTCCAGGGCTTGCTGCAGCTGCGCTGGGGTCAGGGCCTGGTGATTCCGGTGCATGGTCCGGCCGACCCCGAAGGCTTCGCCGATCTGTACAAGCATCCGGGGATTCTCGATTTCTCCCAGCCCTTCGTCGCCTTCGAGCAACGCCAGTTGGCCGGGGTGCGGGTCAGCGCGCTGCCACTGACACATTCCAAGCCGACCCTCGGTTATCTGTTCGAAGGCGCGGGCAGGCGGCTGGCCTACCTGACCGATACCGTCGGCGTGCCGGCCGACAGTGAGGCCTATTTGCTCGCGGCCGGGCGCCTGGACGTGCTGGTGCTGGATTGCTCAAGCGCGCCGCAGGCGCAGGCGCCGCGCAACCACAACGACCTGACCCGCGCCCTGCAGGTGATCGAACGGCTGCAGCCACGCGAGACGGTCCTGACCCATATCGGCCACGGCTTCGACGCCTGGCTGCTGGAGCATCCCGAGGCGCTGCCGGCTGGGGTCAGCCTGGCCTTCGATGGTCGGGTACTCACCTTGTAGGGTGGGCTTCAGCCCGCCTGGCGCTCTGTTACGCCTCAGTCCAGCGGCAATTCGGTGGTGCGCTTGACCTCGCTCATGGCGATGTTGGAGTGCGCCTCCTGCACATGCGGGCGCTGCAGCAACTGGTCGCGCAGGAAGCGCTCGTAGGCGGCGATGTCCTTGGCCACCACCTTGAGCAAATAGTCCGAACCGCCGGCCATGGTGTAGCACTCCAGCACCTCGGGGTAGCCGACTATGGCCTGTTCGAATTCTTCCAGGTTGCTGCGGCCGTGGGCCGACAGCTTGATATTGACGAAGACCGTCATGCTCAGGCCGAGCAGCCTGGGATTGAGCAGGGCGACTTTGCGCTCGATCAGCCCGTCTTCCTGCATGCGATGAATCCGTCGCCAGCAGGGCGATTGTGACAGTTCGACCTTTTCCGCGACCTCTGCCGCCGTGAGGTCGCCGTTGTGTTGCAACAGGCGAAGAATCTTGCGATCGATGGCGCCGAGCGGATTTTGCATGATTTATTCCAGTATCTTATTTTTGTTGGAAAGTTCATGCGCAATATTGGCGTTCAGACCCGAAAATAGAAAGAAAAAATCGGTACTGCTCAGTCATATTCTTAGCCAGTCGTTGCGTGCAGTGATCCTGCGCGCAACAGAACAGAGATGGCATTCACCGTTGCCATCCAAGGTCGCCATAACAATAAGGAGCGCCCGCATGTCTCTGGCCGAGATCCGCCTGGATGATAAGTATCGCCTTTCCACAGGTCACCTGTACCTCACCGGCACCCAGGCGCTGACCCGTTTGCCGATGCTGCAGAAGCAGCGCGACACGGCCCATGGTCTGAACACCGCCTGCTTCATTTCCGGCTACCGCGGCTCGCCCCTGGGCAACCTCGACAAGAGCCTTTGGGAAGCCAAGGGTTTCCTCCAGGAAAGCGCCATCCACTTCCAGCCGGGGGTCAACGAAGAGTTGGCGGCCACCTCGGTGTGGGGCAGTCAGCAGACCAACCTGTTTCCCGGCGCGCGCTACGACGGCGTGTTCGCCATGTGGTACGGCAAGGGTCCGGGCGTCGACCGTTGCGGCGACGTGTTCAAGCACGGCAACTCGGCGGGTGTCTCCGAGCATGGCGGCGTGCTGTTGCTGGCCGGCGACGATCACGGCTGCAAGTCCTCGAGCATCGCCAACCAGAGCGAGCACGCCTTTATCGCCGCGTCGATTCCGGTGCTCAATCCGGCCAACGTCCAGGAAATTCTCGATTACGGCATCCTCGGCTGGGAGCTGTCGCGCTACAGCGGCTGCTGGGTGGCGCTGAAGACTATCGCCGAGAACGTCGACTCCTCGGCGGTGGTGGAAGTCGATCCGCTACGCATGCAGGTGCAGATTCCCGAGGACTTCGAACTGCCCGAGGACGGCGTCTACATCCGCTGGCCAGACCCGCCCCTGGCCCAGGAAAAACGCCTCAACACCTACAAGATCTACGCCGCGCGCGCCTTCGCCCGCGCCAACAACCTCAACCAGGTGCTGCTCGATTCGCCGAACCCGCGCCTGGGCATCATCACCACCGGCAAGTCCTATCTGGATGTGCGCCAGGCCCTGGAAGACCTCGGCCTGGACGACGCACTCTGTGCCCAGGTCGGCCTGCGGGTGCTCAAGGTCGGCATGAGCTGGCCGCTGGAGCCGGTCTCGGTGCACGAGTTCGCCGAGGGCCTGGACGAGATCCTGGTGGTCGAGGAGAAGCGCAGCATCATCGAGGACCAGCTGACCGGCCAGCTGTACAACTGGCCGGTGGGCAAGCGCCCGCGAGTGGTCGGCGAGTTCGACGAGGACGGCAACTCGCTGCTGCCGAACCTCAGCGAGTTGACCCCGGCGATGATCGCCCGCGCCATCGCCAAGCGCCTGGCACCGATCTACAGCAGCGCCAGCATCGAAGAGCGTCTGGCCTTCCTCGCGGCCAAGGAAGCCTCCCTGGCCGCGCCCAAGCACAGCACCCAGCGCACCCCGCATTTCTGCTCCGGCTGCCCGCACAACACCTCGACCAAGCTGCCGGAAGGCAGCCGCGCCCAGGGCGGTATCGGTTGCCACTACATGACCCAGTGGATGGACCGCAACACCGACACCTTCACCCAGATGGGTGGCGAGGGCGCGACCTGGATCGGTCAGGCGCCGTTCACCGACACTGCACACATCTTCCAGAACCTCGGCGACGGCACCTACTTCCACTCCGGCCAACTGGCCCTGCGTGCGGCCGTGGCTGCCGGGGTGAATATCACCTACAAGATTCTCTACAACGATGCGGTGGCCATGACCGGCGGCCAGCCGATCGACGGCGAACTGCGCGTCGATCAGCTCAGCCAGCAGGTGTTCGCCGAGGGGGTCAAGCGCATCGCCCTGGTCAGCGACGAGCCGGACAAGTACCCGACTCGCGAGACCTTCGCGCCCATCGTCACTTTCCATCACCGCAGCGATCTGGATGCGGTGCAGCGCGAGCTGCGCGAGTTCAAGGGCGTCTCGGTGATGATCTACGACCAGACCTGCGCCACCGAGAAGCGCCGTCGGCGCAAGCGCGGCAAGCTGGTCGATCCGGCCAAGCGCGCCTTCATCAACCCGGCGGTGTGCGAGGGCTGTGGCGACTGTAGCGTCAAGTCCAACTGCCTGTCGGTGCTGCCGCTGGAGACCGAAGAGGGGCGCAAGCGGCAGATCGACCAGAACAGCTGCAACAAGGACTTCAGCTGCGTCGATGGCTTCTGCCCGAGCTTCGTCACGGTGCACGGCGGCAGCTTGCGCCAGCCCGAGGCGGTTGGCCAGAACGCGCTGTTCGAGGCCCTGCCGGAGCCCAAGCAACCGGATCTTGCGCGTCCCTGGAACATCCTCCTGCCGGGCGTCGGTGGCAGCGGCGTGACCACCGTTGGCGCCCTGCTGGGCATGGCCGCGCATCTCGAGGGCAAGGGTTGCAGCGTGCTCGATCAGGCCGGCCTGGCGCAGAAGTTCGGCCCGGTGATCACCCACATCCGCATCGCCGCCAAGCAGGACGACATCTTCGCGGTGCGCATCGCCGCCGGCGAGACCGACCTGCTGCTCGGTTGCGACCTGGTGGTGGCCGCCAGCGAGGAAGCCCTGGCCAAACTCAACGAGACCATTGCTCATGCGGTGGTCAACAGCCATGAGGCGGCGACCGCCGAGTTCACCCGCAACCCCGACGCCCAGGTGCCGGGCGCGGCCATGCGCGAGGCGCTGATCGAGGCGGTGGGCGCGAGCAAGACCCACTTCGTCGATTCCACCCGCCTGGCCACCCGCCTGCTCGGCGACAGCATCGCCAGCAACCTGTTCATGCTCGGTTACGCCTACCAGAAGGGCCTGGTGCCGGTATCGGCCGAGGCCATCGACAAGGCGATCTCGCTGAATGGCGTGGCGGTGCAGCTCAATCAGCAGGCGTTCCTCTGGGGCCGTCGCGCGGCGCACGATGCGGCGGCGGTGGAGAAGCTGGCCAAGCCGACCATGCCGCAGGCGCCACGCTGCGAAACCCTGGAGGAGATCGTGGCGTTCCGCGTCGCGGCCCTCACCGCCTATCAGAACGCCGCCTACGCCGCGCGCTACCGCGCGCTGGTCGAGCGTGTGCGGCAGGCCGACAAGCGCGGCGATCTGGCCCTGACTAAAGCCGTGGCGCGCTACTACTTCAAGCTGTTGGCCTACAAGGACGAGTACGAGGTGGCGCGGCTGTACAGCGACGGCCGCTTCATCGAGCAACTCGAGGCGCAGTTCCAGGGCGATTACCGCCTGGAATTCCACCTGGCGCCGTCCTGGTTGAGCAAGCGCAACCCGCTCACCGGCGAGCCCCGCAAGCGCCAGTTCGGTCCTTGGATGCTCAAGGCCTTCGGCCTGCTGGCCAAGTTCAAGTTGCTCCGCGGCACGCCGCTCGATCCGTTCGGCTACGGCGCCGAGCGCAAGCTGGAAGTGCAGCTGATCGCCGACTATGAGCGCGACCTCGGCGAGCTGCTGCAGCAACTCAACGCCGGCAACTACGCCACCGCCGTGGCGATTGCCGAGCTGCCGGAGCAGATCCGCGGCTACGGCCACGTCAAGGAGCAGGCCTTGCTCAAGGTGCGTGCCCAGGGCAAGCAGTTGCAGGAGCGCATGCAGGCCCGGGAAATCCCGGCCGTGCAGTTGTTCGAACCCGCGGCCTAATTCCCCCGATCTTTAATCCAGAACCCTCTCCCATGTCGGGAGAGGGGCGATCCCCTACAACAAAAAAACCGAGGAACCTCCATGTCCGTGTTTTCCCACGTCGATTTCGATCATCACGAACACGTCGTCTATGGCCACGACAAGGCCAGCGGTCTGAAAGCCATCATCGCCATCCACAACAGCCGACTCGGCCCGGCGCTGGGCGGCTGCCGCATGTGGCCCTACGCCGACGATCAGGAAGCCCTGCGCGACGTGCTGCGCCTGTCGCGCGGCATGAGCTACAAGTCGGCGTTGGCCAACTTGCCGCTGGGTGGCGGCAAGGCGGTGATCATCGGCAATCCGCACAGCGGCAAGAGCGAGGCACTGTTCCAGGCCATGGGTGATTTCGTCGACAGCCTCGGTGGGCGCTACATCACCGCCGCCGACTCGGGTACCGGCGTGGCCGAGATGCAGATCATGGCCGAGCGCACCCGCCATGTGGCCGGCGCCGGCCAGCGTGAAGCTTTCGACGGCGGCACGCGCAACGGCGACCCCTCGCCATCCACCGCCTATGGGGTGTTTATCGGCCTCAAGGTGGCGGTCAAGCATCGCCTGGGGCGTGACGATCTCAAGGGCCTGAAGGTGGCGATTCAGGGCGTCGGCCAGGTCGGTTTCGGCCTGGCGCGGCACTTGAAAGAGGCGGGCGCCGAGCTGTGGGTGACCGACATCCAGGAGGCCAATATACGCCGCGCGGTCGAGCAACTGGGCGCCAAGGCGGTCAGTCAGCACGATATCTACGGCCTGGATGTGGACGTGTTCGCCCCTTGCGCCATGGGCGCGATCATCAACCCGCACACCCTGGAAGCCCTGCGCGCCCCGGTGATCGCCGGTGCGGCGAACAACCAGCTGGCCGATGCGCAGTTGGCCGAGGAGCTCAAGCGCCGTGGCTGCCTGTATGCGCCGGACTATGCGATCAATGCCGGTGGGATTATCGACGTCTGTTATGAGCGCACCGGTGGCAGCGCCGCGCAGCTCAAGGCGCACATCGAGGGCATCGGCGACACCTTGCAGCAGATCTTCGAACGCGCCGATGCGCAAGGCCAGACCACCAGCGCGGTGGCCGACAGCCTGGCGCGCGAGCGCCTGCTCGCCGGACGCTGACCCTAGGGTGGGTTAGCCGAAGGCGTAACCCACCAATAGAGCGTCAAGCCGGTGGTGAGCATCGGCGGCGGGTTACGCCGTTTCGCGGCTAACCCACCCTGCATAAGTTTTTCACCTGACTTTTTACAACAACAAGAGGGCAAGTCCCAATGAGTCACGACAGCATCGCCGCCGCCAATTCGGCCGGCGCCTCCAGCAACGCAACCGGTCGCGGCCTGTGGTCCTCGCGCTGGGTATTCTTCCTCGCCGCCACCGGCTCGGCGGTGGGTTTGGGCAATATCTGGAAATTCCCCTATATCACCGGAGAGAACGGCGGCGGTGCCTTCGTCCTGGTCTACCTGGCGTGCATTCTGCTGATCGGCATTCCGTTGCTGATGACCGAGGTGATGATCGGTCGACGCGGCCGGGCCAACCCGGAAGGGGCTATCGCCGCCCTGGCCAAGCGCGCTGGCGCCAGTCGTCACTGGCGCAAACTGGGCACCCTGGCGGTGCTCACCGGCTTTCTGATCCTCAGCTTCTATTCGGTGGTCGCCGGCTGGGCGCTGGCCTACGCGCCGGCGGCTGCCATGGGTGACTTTGCCGGGCTGGATGGCGAGAGCAGCGGGGCGCTGTTCGGCGCCATGCTCGGCGATCCCTGGAAGCTGATCGGTTACGGCACCTTGGTGTTGCTGCTGACCCTGGGAATTGTCGCCTTGGGCGTGCGGGAAGGCTTGGAGCGTTCGCTGCGCTTCATGATGCCGGGGCTGTTCGTGTTGTTGTTGGTGCTGGTCGGTTATGCCACCACTACCGGGCACTTCGGTGAGGCCGTGCACTTTCTGTTCGCCGCCGACTTCAGCAAGCTCAGCGCGCAGAGTGTGCTGGTGGCCCTCGGGCATGCCTTCTTCACTCTCAGCCTGGCCAGTGGCGCCATGATGGTTTACGGCTCCTACCTGCCGGCCGGCACGTCCATCGCCGGAACCTCGCTGATGGTCGCCCTGGCCGATACCGGGGTGGCATTGCTGGCTGGCCTGGCGATTTTCCCTTTGGTGTTCGCCAACGGCCTGGAGCCGGGCGCGGGACCGGGGTTGATCTTCGTCACCCTGCCGATCGCCTTTGGTCAGATGCCGTTCGGCCAGTTGGTCGGTGGGCTGTTCTTTATCATGCTGGCCATCGCCGCCCTGACCTCGGCGATTTCCCTGAGCGAGCCGACTATCGCCTGGCTCAGCGAGAAGTTCGCCATCGGCCGGCTCAAGGCCGTGCTGCTTAGCGGTATCGCCCTGTGGCTGCTGAGTCTGGGTACCGTGCTGTCGTTCAACCTCTGGTCGGAGTTCACCCTGTTCGGCAAGACCTTCTTCGACAGCCTGGATTACCTGACCACCAACCTGATGATGCCGCTCGGCGGTCTGGGTACGGTGCTGTTCACCGGCTGGGCATTGAGCCGGACGACGGTGCAGGAGGCGCTGGGGATCAACCATCCGCAGCTGTTCAGCCTGTGGTGGCGGGTGCTGCGTTGGCTGACCCCGCTGGGCATTCTGGTGGTGTTCCTGCACACCCTGGGGCTGTTCGGCTGAATCCGCATCGGGGTGGATGGCGGCAACGTCATCCGCCCCGGCGCCGTTCAATCGAGTGTCAGCGCCAGGCTGATGCCGTGGGGCTGGAAGCCCAGTTGCGCATAGAAACGATGCGCCGCCTCGCGCCTGTGATTGCTCGACAGTGCCAGCTTGTAGCAGCCCCAGGCGCGGGCACGCTCGACGGCGCTGGCGATCAAGCGCTGGCCGATGCCGAGGCCGCGGACGTCGGCATGTACCACCAGGTCCTCGAGGATCGCCGAGCGCGCGAAGTTGTGCGCCAGGTGTTCAATCAGATTCACCGTGCAGGTGCCGAGCAACCTGCCGTCGCGCTCGGCCACCAGCACTACACGGCTGTGCGGCAACTCACCCAGGCGCAGGGCCAGCAGGGTGGGATCGGCGCGCGGTTCGTCGTCGCCCAGTTGCTGCAGCAACGCCGCCAAGGCATGCGCATCGCCACTGCAGGCGGCGCGAACGGCGAAGCTGGCGAAGGGGGAGTCGGGCAGGTGCTGAGGGTTCGGCAGGCTCATGGCGATCTCCAAGGTGGCTGGTTGGCAGTATGGCTAGCTCTCGATGGCAGCCGCATGACAAATCCGCGGAGGGCCGCTAAGATGCCGCCCGACTGCCGAGTACATCAGGCAGTGCGACTCGGTCCCCTTAGTTCAATGGATAGAATAAGCCCCTCCTAAGGGTTAGATGCTGGTTCGACTCCAGCAGGGGACACCAAACAAAAAAGGCTTACGCACTGCGTAAGCCTT
>JBFKAF010000052.1:0-11732 GCA_041621735.1 Pseudomonas sp. | reverse complement strand
GCCGGGAACACACGCTTCTCGGCGATACGACGATCCAGCGGCAGCTCCATGTTGCCGGTGCCCTTGAATTCCTCGTAGATCACTTCATCCATCTTCGAGCCGGTTTCCACCAGCGCGGTAGCGATGATGGTCAGCGAACCGCCTTCCTCGATGTTGCGCGCGGCGCCGAAGAAGCGCTTGGGCTTCTCCAGGGCATGAGCATCGACACCACCGGTGAGGACCTTGCCGGAGCTCGGGATCACGGTGTTGTAGGCACGTGCCAGACGCGTGATGGAGTCGAGCAGGATAACTACATCCTTCTTGTGCTCGACCAGGCGCTTGGCCTTCTCGATGACCATCTCGGCGACCTGCACGTGGCGGGTCGGCGGCTCGTCGAAGGTCGAGGCGACCACTTCGCCGCGCACGGTGCGCTGCATCTCGGTCACTTCTTCCGGACGCTCGTCGATCAGCAGGACGATCAGGTGGCATTCGGGGTTGTTGCGCGTGATGTTGGCCGCGATGTTCTGCAGCATGATGGTCTTGCCGGCCTTCGGCGGCGCCACGATCAGGCCGCGCTGGCCCTTGCCGATCGGTGCGCAGAGGTCGATGACCCGACCGGTGATGTCTTCGGTGGAGCCGTTGCCGGCTTCCATGACCAGACGCTTGGTGGGGAACAGCGGCGTCAGGTTTTCGAACAGAATCTTGTTCTTCGCGTTCTCCGGGCGATCGTAGTTGATCGTATCGACCTTGAGCAGCGCGAAGTAGCGCTCGCCTTCTTTCGGCGGGCGGATCTTACCGACGATGGTGTCGCCGGTACGCAGGTTGAAGCGGCGGATCTGGCTGGGCGAGACGTAGATATCGTCGGGGCCGGCCAGGTAGGAGGCATCCGCGGAGCGGAGGAAGCCGAAACCGTCCTGGAGAATCTCCAGCACGCCATCACCGGAGATCTCCTCGCCGCTTTTCGAGTGTTTTTTCAGCAGCGAGAAGATCACGTCCTGCTTGCGCGAACGGGCCATGTTCTCGATGCCCATTTGTTCGGCGAGTTCCAGCAGTTCGGTAATCGGCTTTTGCTTGAGTTCGGTCAGATTCATAGGAATGACGTAATCATGAAGGAGGGAGAAATAAGCTATTAGCTTGGGAGGCCGCGCCGCTGGCAAGACGAATTGATCGTCTGCAGGTATAGCGAAGTATTCGAATAGGAATGCGGCGACAACGGCTTGCAGAGGGCTGCATAGAAAATACAGCGAGGCCGAATGTAACACCGGCCGAACGAAGGCGTCTAGCCTTCACGCAGAAAAAACCCCGCGATTGGCGGGGCTTAATTGCTCACGGCAGCTCAGATATTGCTGTCGAGGAAAGCCGTCAGTTGCGACTTGGACAGCGCACCGACCTTGGTCGCCTCAACGTTGCCGTTCTTGAACAGCATCAGGGTCGGGATGCCACGCACGCCGTACTTCGGCGGGGTGTCCTGGTTTTCGTCGATGTTCAACTTACAGACTTTCAGCTTGCCCTGGTACGTCTGGGCAATTTCGTCGAGAACCGGCGCGATCATCTTGCACGGGCCGCACCACTCAGCCCAATAGTCGACCAGAACCGGCCCTTCGGCCTGGATAACGTCTTGGTCGAAGCTGGCATCGCTGACATTGGTGATGAGTTCGCTCATGGAAAGTCTCCGTGTTCGGAAGCAAAAAGTGGCCGCCATGATAGCCCGGCTTTAGCGACACAGGAAGGTAAGCACCACTGATAGGCACTATTGAGCTTATCTATGGGCCTAAGCAAATTTTTCCGACAGCCCAGCCACAGAGCAGAGCAAATGCCCGCGCAGTACGCAAGGTCGCCGAGCGGATAAAGTACTCAATGGTTTGCCGCAGCAGGCAAGTTGCGAACCTCTCGCACCAGCCCCCAGCGCCCATATCGCTAGTGGCTGAGCCTAACCACGGAACGCTCCGACCGCGCAGCAGGATCACTATGCGTTGGCGTGCCCGGTCTATCGTGGCAGGATGACGGCGTTCCACTTCGAGACGCTGATCCCCATGACGCATACCCCTGCCGAGCCATTGCCATTGATTGCCGCCATCGACCTGGGCTCCAACAGTTTCCACATGGTTCTGGCCAAAGCCAACCATGGCGAGATTCGCATTCTCGAACGCCTGGGCGACAAAGTGCAGCTGGCGGCCGGTATCGACGAGCAACGCCTGCTCAGCGAGGAAGCCATGCAGCGCGGCCTCGACTGCCTGCGCCGCTTCGCCCAGTTGACCGCCAATCTGCCGGAGGGTGCCCTGCGCATCGTCGGCACCAACGCACTGCGCGAGGCCCGCAACCGCGGCGAGTTCATCCGCCGCGCAGAAGCACTGCTCGGCCATCAGGTGGAGGTCATCTCCGGTCGCGAAGAAGCCCGCTTGATCTACCTCGGCGTCTCACACAGCATCGCCGATACCCCGGGCAAGCGCCTGGTGGCCGATATAGGTGGCGGCAGCACCGAGTTCATCATCGGCCAACGCTTCGAACCGCTGCTGCGCGAGAGCCTGCAGATGGGTTGCGTGAGCTATACCCAGCGCTTCTTCAAGGATGGCAAGATCACCCCGGCGCGCTACGCCCAGGCCTACACCGCGGCGCGCCTGGAGTTAATGGGTATCGAGCACGCCCTGCGGCGGATCGGCTGGCAGGATGCGGTGGGCGCCTCCGGCACCATCAAGGCCATCGGCCTGGCCACCAAGGCAGCCGGTCATGGCAACGGCGAGGTGACGCCCCAGGGGCTGGCCTGGCTGAAACGCAAGGTCTTCAAGCTCGGCGAGACTGAGAAGCTCGACCTCGAGGGCATCAAGCCCGATCGCCGGGCGATCTTTCCCGCCGGGTTGGCGATTCTCGAGGCCATCTTCGATGCCTGCGATATCCAGCGCATGAGCCATTCCGAAGGCGCGCTACGGGAAGGCGTGCTGTATGACCTGCTCGGCCGCCACCACCACGAGGACGTACGCGAGCGCACCCTGAGCGCGCTGCTGGAGCGCTACCACGTCGACCTGGAGCAGGCGGCACGAGTCGAAGCCAAGGCCCTGGAAGCCCTGGAGCAGGTGGCAGACAGCTGGCAACTGGACGATGAGTGGCACCGCGAACTGCTGGTGTGGGCGGCGCGGGTGCACGAGATCGGCCTGGACATCGCCCACTACCAGTACCACAAGCACGGTGCCTACCTGATCGAGCACTCCGACCTGGCCGGCTTCTCGCGCCAGGACCAACAGATGCTGGCGCTGCTGGTGCGCGGCCATCGGCGCAATATTCCCAAGGACAAGCTCGGCGAATTCGGCAACGACGCCATCAAGCTGATTCGCCTGTGCGTACTGCTGCGCTTCGCCATCCTGTTCCACCACATCCGCGGCAATCAGGAGTCTCCCATGGTGCGCCTGCAGGCCAGCGGACAGCACCTGGAAATCCGCTTCCCGGAAGACTGGCTGGAGGCCAACCCGCTGACCCAGGCTGACTTCACTCAGGAAGCGGAATGGCTCAAACGGGTCGGCATCGAGCTCAGCGTGCGCTGACCAGCGGCACCGTCAGCTTGTCCAGCAAGCCCGCCTGGGCACTGCGCGGATGCTGGTTGCCGGTTGGGCTGCTGCGCAGGTAGCGGCCATCCGGCTGCAGAATCCAGCTGTGGGTGTTGTCCGTCAGGTAGGCCTCCAGCTCCTTCTTCACCCGCAGAATCAGCTTCTTGCCTTCTACCGGAAAACCGGTTTCGACGCGCTTGTCGAGATTGCGCTCCATCCAGTCGGCGCTGGACATATAGATCTTCTCTTCGCCCTCGCTGAGGAAGTAGAACACCCGAGTGTGTTCGAGGAAGCGGCCGATGATCGAGCGCACCTGAATATTGTGTGACACCCCTGGAATACCAGGGCGCAGGCAACACATGCCACGCACCACCAGGTCGATCTTCACCCCGGTCTGGCTGGCCTTGTACAAGGCGCGGATGATCTTCGGGTCGGTCAGCGAGTTGAACTTGGCGATGATGTGCGCCGGTTTGCCTTCGCTGGCCAGGTGGGTCTCGCGGGCAATCAGGTCGAGCAGGGTCTTCTTCAGGGTGAAGGGCGCATGCAACAGCTTCTTCATGCGCAGGGTCTTACCCATGCCGATCAACTGACTGAACATTTTCGCCACGTCCTCACCCAGCGCCACATCGGCGGTGAGCAGGCTGTAGTCGGTGTACAGGCGCGCGTTGCCGGCATGGTAGTTGCCGGTGCCGAGGTGCGCGTAGCGGACGATATCGCCGTTCTCGCGGCGCAGAATCAACATCATCTTGGCGTGGGTCTTGAAGCCGACCACACCGTAGATCACCACCGCACCGGCGGCCTGCAGGCGGCTGGCCAGGGCCAGGTTGGACTCCTCGTCGAAGCGCGCGCGCAGCTCGATCACCGCGGTGACCTCCTTGCCGTTGCGCGCCGCTTCCACCAGGGCGTCGACGATTTCCGAGTTGGCCCCGGAGCGGTACAGGGTCTGCTTGATCGCCAGCACGTGCGGGTCTTTCGCCGCCTGGCGTAGCAGGTCGACCACCGGGGTGAACGACTCGAAGGGGTGCAACAGGAGGATGTCCTGCTTGCTGATCACGCTGAAGATGTTCTCGCTGTTCTGCAACAGCTTGGGGATCACCGGGGTGAACGGCGGGTATTGCAGCTCCGGGTGACTGGCCAGGCCGGTAATACTGAACAGCCGGGTCAGGTTGACCGGGCCGCTGACCTGATACAGCTCGCTCTCGGCCAGACCGAACTGCTTGAGCAGATAATCCGACAGATTCTTCGGACAGGAGTCGACCACCTCCAGACGCACCGCATCGCCGTAGCGCCGCGAGAACAGCTCGCCACGCAGGGCACGGGCCAGGTCCTCGACATCCTCGGTATCGACCGAGAGATCGGCGTTACGGGTCAGGCGAAACTGGTAGCAGCCCTTGACCTTCATGCCCTGGAACAGGTCGTCGGCATGCGCGTGGATCATCGAGGAGAGGAACACATAGTTATCCCCGGCGCCGCCGACCTCTTCCGGCACCCGGATAATCCGCGGCAGCAAGCGCGGCGCCGGAATTATCGCCAGGCCCGAATCGCGACCGAAGGCATCGACCCCCTCCAGTTCGACGATGAAGTTCAGGCTCTTGTTCACCAGCAGCGGGAACGGGTGAGTCGGATCGAGGCCGATGGGGGTGATGATCGGCGCGATCTCGTCGCGAAAATAACGCCGCACCCAGCTCTTCAGCTTGGCGTTCCAGTGGCGCCGGCGGATGAAGCGCACCTGATGCTTCTCCAGCTCTGGCAACAGGGTCTCATTGAGAATCGCGTACTGGCGCGAAACCTGCTCGTGGGTCAGCTCGGAAATCCGCGCCAACGCCTGGTGCGGTTGCAAACCGTCGGCACCGGCCTGCTCGCGGGCGAAGTTGATCTGCTTTTTCAGGCCGGCGACGCGAATCTCAAAGAATTCGTCGAGGTTGCTGGAGAAGATCAGCAGGAACTTCAGCCGCTCCAGCAACGGATAGGACTCATCCAGCGCCTGCTCCAGTACCCGGATGTTGAACTGCAACTGCGACAGTTCGCGATGGATATACAGGCTGCTGTCATCCAGGCTCGGCACCACCAGCGGCGGCGCCGGCGTTGGCACTTCGACCGGCGGCTGGGTTTCCACCACGACGTCGGCGACGACAGGCTGGGGCTCGAGCAATTCGCTATCGGTGAGTCCTTCGGTATTCATTAGATCGTCCTGGCAGGACTAGTGGCCCTGCTGTAACAGTTCTGCCGCGCGAACGGCGAAATAGGTGAGGATGCCATCGGCGCCGGCGCGCTTGAAGGCGGTAAGCGATTCGAGAATCACCGCCTCGCTCAACCAGCTGTTCTGGATCGCGGCCATGTGCATGGCGTACTCGCCACTGACCTGATAGACAAAAGTCGGCACGCGGAATTCAGCCTTGACCCGCCAGAGGATGTCCAGATAGGGCATGCCCGGCTTGACCATGACCATGTCGGCGCCTTCTGACAAATCCGCCGCCACCTCATGCAGCGCTTCATCGCCATTGGCCGGGTCCATCTGGTAGCTATTCTTGCTGCCCTTGCCGAGGTTGGCGGCCGAGCCCACGGCATCGCGGAACGGCCCGTAATAGGCACTGGCGTATTTGGCCGAGTAGGCCATGATCCGCACGTTGGTGTGCTCGGCCAGCTCCAGCGCCTCGCGGATCGCCTGTACGCGGCCATCCATCATGTCCGACGGCGCCAGCACCTGGGCCCCCGCGGCGGCATGTGACAGCGCCTGCTTGACCAGCGCATCGACGGTGATGTCGTTCTGCACGTAGCCGTTTTCGTCAAGGATGCCGTCCTGACCATGGGTGGTGAAGGGATCGAGGGCCACATCGCTGATCACCCCCAACTCGGGGAAACGCGCGCGCAGGGCGCGGATCGCCCGTTGGGCAATGCCTTCCGGGTTCCAGGCCTCGCTGCCATCCAGTGATTTTTTCTCCAGCGGCGTGACCGGAAACAGCGCCAATGCCGGAATCCCCAGGGCCACCCACTTTTCCGCCTCTTGCAGCAGCAAGTCGATGGACAGGCGCTCGACGCCCGGCATCGACGGGATGGCCTCGCGGCGGTTGTCGCCATCCAGTACGAACACCGGCAGGATCAGGTCATCGACACTCAAGCGGTGCTCGCGCACCAGGCGACGGGAAAAGTCGTCGCGGCGATTGCGGCGCAGGCGAGTGCCTGGGAATAGGCGGTTGGCGGGGGTAATGCTCACGGCAGACTCCAGAGCCCGCTCGAACGGGCCAGTGTGACAGTTATAAGCGACCATTATGACCGGAGTATGACAATGCAAGACAACGCTGCGACCGCGTGCCGCAACCTCCTGGCGGGTCGCCGAACAACGCAGGCCGGCATTTTCACCTGAGCCAGGGCAAACGGCTAGCGCCAGACAGGCTCCGCGCAGCCGCTATGCCGCCGGCACGGCAAGGCGCGCGGAGTCCATAACGCGGTAATCAGGCTGCTGAGGGCACCGACCGGGCAGCAACTGCTGACGCCCCGTCTGCGGTCGAGCGGCAGCGCCAAGGCAATCAAGAGAAAGCAAAAAGCAACGGCGTAGAGCAGGTAATGCATGACGCGGCCATGTCGCTGAATGAAGTCCGAGGCTAGAATTGCTCAGCGCGACTCCGACCATGCATTGGCGACCGCCCCTCAACTCCACGAGCATACGCAGCAACAGGCTATCCTCTTACTGCGCACCCACCTTGACCCAACCCTGTAACCAGGAGTCTTCAATGAACAAGAACGTGGCGGTAATTCTTTCTGGCTGCGGCGTTTACGACGGCTCGGAAATACATGAAAGCGTGATCACCCTGCTGCGTCTGGATCAGCGTGGCGCCAAGGTGCAATGCTTCGCGCCGAACGTAACGCAGTTGCATGTGGTCGATCACTACAGTGGCGACGAGATGGATGAAACGCGCAACGTGCTGGTCGAATCCGCGCGCATCGCCCGCGGCAAGATCAAGGACGTGCGCGAACTGCATGTCGCCGATTTCGACGCCCTGCTCATGCCCGGCGGCTTCGGCGTGGCAAAAAACCTCTCCGACTTCGCCCTGAGCGGCGCCAAGTGCACGGTGCAAGCCGACGTCCTGAGTGCCGCCCAGGCCTTCGTCAAGGCCAATAAACCGGTCGGCTTGATGTGCATCTCGCCCGTGCTGGCGACGCAGATATTCGGCAAAGGCGTGGTCTGCACCATAGGCAACGACCATGAGACTGCTGCGACGCTGACCCAGATGGGCGCCGTGCACAACGAGTGCGCGGTCGAGGAAATCGTCGAAGACGCATCGCACAAACTGATCAGCACCCCGGCCTATATGCTCGCCCAGTCGATCAGCGAGGCGGCGTCCGGCATCAACAAGCTGGTCGACCGGGTTCTGGAACTGGCCCACGCGCAATAGCCGGCCGATCGGCGCAGTCCGCTTCGTGGACTACGCCGAACCCGCCAATACACGCGGCACACCCGCCGCGCCTCTGGCCAAGCCTGGCTCACTGCGGCAGCGTGGCGCTCTATCCACGGAGACTCGCCGCCCATGTCCACGCCACCCTTTGAACTCACCGCTGAGCTGCAACAGGCAGTAAGCGCTTTCTTTCAGCGCATTCCGTTCAATCAGCTCCTAGGCATCCAGCTCGACGAGCTGTCGCCTGAGCGAGTGCTGATGTCCCTGCCGATGAAAGACGAACTGATCGGCAACTTCATGCACGGCATCCTGCATGGCGGAGTGATTTCCTCGATATTGGATGTGGCCGGTGGCGCCATGGCGCTGATCGGCGCCTTCGAGCGTCACCAGCACCTGTCCGCTACCGAGCGTATGACGCGACTGTCCAAACTCGGCACCATCGACCTGCGTGTCGACTACCTGCGCCCCGGGCGCGGCCAGCACTTCATCGCCAGCGCCGTGCTGTTGCGTTCAGGCAACAAGGTCGCGGTGGTACGCAGCGAACTGCACAGCGATGACGGCACCCTAGTGGCGGTGGGCACCGGCACCTATCTCTGCGGCTAACGGGCCTGCTAAACGCGCATCAGCCGGGTCAGGATACGATCCAGGGCATTGGCAAAGGCTTGCCGGTCCTTGTCCCCATAGGGCGCCTGACCACCGCCGACCTGGCCCTGCTCGCGCAGATCGGTAAACAGATTGCGCACCGCTAAGCGCTCGCCCATGTTGCGCTCATCGAATTCCTTGCCGCGCGGGTCCAGGGCCGCCACGCCTTTCTTCACCAGCCGGTCGGCCAGCGGCACATCGCTGCAGATCACCAGCTCACCGGGCACCGCGTGCTCCACCAGGTAATCGTCCGCCGCATCCGGGCCGCTCGGCACCACGATCAGGCGCACGCAAGCGAAGGCTGGCCGGGGCTGCGCCTGACCGGCCACCAGTACCACCTCGAAACTGCGTTTGAGGGCGAACTTGACCAACTGATCCCGTGCGGCTTTAGGGCAGGCGTCGGCATCTATCCATACGCGCATCGATAATTACTCTCCATGGGCGCGCCAGCCGCAATAGAGGCTGCACGCTATCGCCGGGCTCGGCGAGAAGACAACTAGGCTAACCAAGGTCGGCGCAGGCAACAACAGACGGGCAGATGAGCCTGGGTCGAGCGGAGCTGGGCACGACGTGAATTGCCCATCGATAGCACCCTGACAACCCGCCTCACAACCTTCCCGGAGAGCAACATGTCATTCTGGCAACGCCTCACAGAGCCCGCCGAGGTCGTGGTATGCGGCGCAAGCCGTGGCATCGGCCTGGCCCTGACCGAGCAATTGCTGGCCCGCTCGGACGTTGCCCGGGTCTGGGCGGTTGCGCGCAATGCCAATCAGGCTGCCGGGCTGACGGCGCTGGTCGCACGCCATGGGCCGCGTCTGCAACGCCATGATGTCGATGCCCTCGACGAAACCGCATTGAGCGACTTGGCCAGCCAGCTGCGAGCAGCCACTCCGCGACTGCACCTGCTGCTATGCACTGTCGGCGTGCTGCACGGCGGTGCGGCCAAAGCCGAAAAAGGCTTGGCGCAGCTCAGCCTGGATAGCCTGCAGGCGACCTTTAGGACCAACGCCTTCGCCCCCATATTACTGCTCAAGCATCTGCTACCCCTGCTGCGTGGCCGCCACCCCTACACAGTCGCGGCACTCTCGGCACGGGTGGGCTCGATTGGCGATAACCTGCTGGGCGGCTGGTACAGCTATCGCGCCAGCAAAGCCGCCCTGAACCAGTTGTTGCACACCGCCAGCATCGAATTGACGCGCCTTAACCGGCAATCCTGCGTGCTCGCCCTGCACCCAGGCACCACCGATTCCGGTCTGTCGAAGCCGTTCCAGGCCAATGTGCCTGCAGAGCAGCTGTTCACCCCAGCATTCTCCGCGGCACGATTGCTGACGCAGATCGATCAGCGTGGCCCCCGGTGAGTCCGGCAGTTTCTGGGCTTGGGACGATCAACCGATTGCCTGGTGAGTCAATCCGCCGCAGTCATTCCCCGCATGATTCGTGCGCGCCGGCAGTGAAGCACCCAGGCAGATGCGCACCGGGAAACCGAGCGGATGCACGCAAGCCTGCAGCGCCAGCCCAGCCACTACACTGCGCTCGCGATCACGCCGGAGCGCGTCTAACCGTAGCCAGGAGCGCCGCCGCGCCGACAAATAGCACGCCGAAGCAGCGGTTCATCAGCCGCTGCTGACGGGGGCTGCGCAGCACGCGCAAGACCCGTGAGGCCAGGCCGGTGTAGCCGGCCATGACGATCAGGTCGACACTGATCATGGTCACGCCCATCACCCAGTACTGCGCCAGCAGCGGCGCCTGAGGATTAACGAACTGCGGCAACACCGCGAGCATGAAGATAATCGCCTTGGGGTTGCTGATATTCACCAGAAAGCCGCGCAGCACCAGGGTCAGGGGACGCCCCAGCGGGCGTTCCGACGACTCGGTGGCGAGGTCGCTGGGCAACGCCCGCCACTGCCGGTAGCCGAGATAGACCAGGTACAGCACACCGAACCACTTGATCAGGCTGAAGGCCAGCGCCGAGGTCGCGAGAATCGCCCCTACGCCGGCGGCGACTATGACGATCTGCAAGGCCAGGCCCACTTGCAGGCCCAGCGCGGTCCAGTACCCGCGCCAGAAACCGTATTGCAAGCCGGCAGACATCGAGGCGATCGCCCCGGCACCCGGCGACAGACTGATGACCCAACAGGCCACGAAAAACGCAAGCCAGGTTTCCAACGCCATGGCAGGTACCTCCAGATAGACAGATAAACGACGGCCCGTCAGGCCGCTGCAGGGCGTGTGCTAGTTACACACCAATGGTAAGCAGCCCAACGAAAAAGGGGCAGGCCAATAGCCTACCCCTTGCAACGTGACCCGCCCAGCTCGACGATCAGTCCGGTGAGCCCTTGCGCAGATGAACCGGCTCCTGCGCTTGTTTGCGTACCATGGCGCCGCGCAGGCGAATATTGATCGCCTCCACCGCCAACGAGAAGGCCATGGCGAAGTACACGTAACCCTTGGGCACATGCACCCCGAAGGATTCGGCCACCAACAGGGTGCCGACCATGATCAGGAACGACAGCGCGAGCATCTTCAGCGATGGATGCTTGTCGATGAAGTCGCTGATGGTGCCGGCCGACAGCATCATCACGATCACCGAGATAATGATCGCCGCGACCATTACCGGCACGTTGTCGACCAGGCCAACGGCGGTGATCACCGAGTCCAGCGAGAAGACGATGTCGATGATGGCGATCTGCACGATGATGCCCATAAAGCCATATGCCTTGCCACCGGCCTGCTGCGCCTCCTCGGCGCCCTCCAGACTGTGGTAGATCTCCATGGTGCTCTTGAACAGCAGGAACAGGCCGCCGAAGAACAGGATCAGGTCGCGGCCGGAAACGCCCATGCCGAAGACCTCGAACAGATCGGCCGTCAGGCGCATGACCCAGGTGATCGACAGCAACAAGAGAATTCGCGTGCCCATGGCCAGCGCCAGACCGAAGAAGCGCGCCTTCGGCTGCTGCGCCTTCGGCAGGCGGCTGACCAGAATCGAGATGAAGATGATGTTGTCGATGCCGAGAACAATTTCCAGGGCGGTCAGGGTGAAAAATGCGACCCAGATTTCCGGGTTGGCGAGCCATTCCATAGGAGGTTAAATCTCGTGAGTGCGAAGGGTTATAAGCGGTCTTTGCGCCAGTGCAGCGCGGCGCAATCTTAGCAACAAAGGGTTGCGCGCAAGAAGCCT
>JBFKAF010000051.1:0-11838 GCA_041621735.1 Pseudomonas sp. | reverse complement strand
GGCCCATTGAGCAACGGCACGAAACGCACCGAATCCAGTACGTGCCTGGAAAATCCATGCTCTTCGCGCGTGATGAGTAACAGTTGTTGTACATCGCCGGCACCGACCGGAATCACCAGACGCCCCTCGGGTGCCAATTGGTCAAGCAGAGCCTGTGGCACCTCGGCGGCGGCGGCGGTCACGATGATGCCGTTGTAAGGTGCCAGTGCCGACCAACCTTCCCAGCCATCGCCCCAGCGAAACACCACATTGCGCAGATTGAGCTCGGCCAGACGCTCTTTGGCACGTTCCTGCAAGCCCTGAATACGCTCGACGGTAAACACCCGCTCGACCAGTTGCGCCAGGACTGCGGTCTGGTAGCCCGAACCGGTGCCAATCTCCAACACCTTGTCCAGCGGCCCGGCCGCCAACAGCAGCTCACTCATTCGCGCCACCATATAGGGCTGCGAGATGGTCTGGTTATTGCCGATCGGCAGCGCGGTGTCCTCATAAGCGCGGTGCGCCAGGGCCTCATCGACAAACAGGTGTCGCGGAGTTCGGCGAATCACTTCCAGCACCTGGGCGTTCGACAGCCCTTCTTCATACAAGCGCTGAATCAGCCGCTCGCGGGTACGCTGCGAGGTCATGCCGATGCCATGCCGATGCAGTTCATCCTGCTCGCGATTCATTAGAGCAAACCCTCAAGCCAAGGCTGCAAACTGCTGAAGCCGTCCTGAAAGGTACGATCCAGCTGCAACGGCGTTATAGAGACGTAACCCTGCATGACCGCATGAAAGTCCGTCCCCTCGCCGCCGTCCTCGGCATCGCCTGCGGCCGAGATCCAGTACCCCTCTTTGCCCCGCGGGTTAACCACCTTGACTGGCGCTGCGGCTCGCGCACGGTGCCCCAGGCGGGTCAGCTGGATGCCGCGAATATGCTCCAGGGGCAGGTTGGGAATATTGACGTTGAGCACGGTGCGCGGCGGCAAATCGAGACGCTCATGGGCCGCCACTAACTTGCGCGCAATATAAGCGGCAGTCGGCAAATTCTCTGGGGAGCGAGACAGCAAGGAGAAGGCGAACGCCGGGCGCGCCAGGAAGCGGCCCTCCAAGGCGGCGGCCACGGTGCCTGAATACAGCACGTCATCGCCGAGATTGGCCCCCAGGTTGATACCCGATACCACCAGATCCGTCGGATACGGCAACAGACCGTTCAAACCCAGATGAACACAGTCGGTGGGCGTGCCATTCAGGCTGATAAAGCCATTGGCCAAAGTTTGCGGGTGTAGCGGACGGTCGAGGGTCAGCGAACTGCTGGCGCCACTTCTGTCCTGATCGGGAGCGACCACCGTGCAGTCGGCATAGTCGACCAGTGCAGCATGCAGCGCGGCGAGGCCCGGTGCAGCCACTCCGTCATCGTTAGAAATCAGAATACGCATGGGTTATCCGTCTGCCCTGCCGGCAACAGATCGACGAGTTCGCGCACCAATACGGTAGCGAAGCATCCAGCCGGCAGGACGAATTCCAGTTGCAGAATGTCAGGTTCGGGATAATGCCACGTCAGGCTGCCGATGGGGAGGCGCAGTATGCGCCGTTCGTGCGCCATGCCCGCTTCAACCAACCATCCGACCAGTGGCGTCTCATCTTGCGCGATGGCCTGCTCCTGCAGCTGCACCGCAGCACCCGCAGGCGAAACGCCGGCGCCCCATAGTGGACCGGTCGGATGCAGGTCGAGAATGGCCAGTCGCGGATCGCTGCATTCAGCCTCGCCGGCCATGAAGAAGCTGCGACTGTCGGTAAAGGCCAGCAGGTCGCCGACCCGGGCCTGATTCCAGGTGCCGTCGGCGACTCGCTGAGCAAGCAATCGATTGAACAGATAGCTGCGCGCCGCCGACAGCAGGCGCGAACGCAGATTGCGCCGCTCAGGCAATACCTTGCGCTCGGCATACACGCGAGCCTCGAAGACATTGCCGCCCTCGTAACCGAAACGCTGCAAGCCAAAGTAGTTGGGGATGCCTCGCTCGACGATGCGCTGCAGGCGCTGCTGCAAGGCATCGCGATCGGCATCCAGCTGGGTCAGGCGCAGGGTGAAACCGTTGGCCGAATGAGCGCCGCGCTGGAGTTTGCGCAGGTGGCGAGCGACCTTGAGAACTTTAAGATCCGCCCCCTCTGCAGCTGCCAGTTCGGGATCGGCCTTGCCCGGCAAATGCAGGCTGAACCACTGCCGGGTCAGCGCCTGGCGATCCTTCAACCCGGCATAGCTGATCATCCGCAACGGCACACCCGCGGCACGGGCGATGCGCCGCGCCGCCTCTTCGGTATTCAGGCCGCGCTTCTCCACCCACAACCAGAGGTGCTCGCCCTCACCGGCCAGGGGAATGTCGAGCACTTCATCGACCTGAAAATCTTCCGCACTGGCCTTGAGTACCGCGCGACCGCAGGCCTCGCCATACGCACGCGGGCCAAGCAATTCGAGCTCATTCATAGGCTGACCAACAACGCGACGGCATGCACCGCGATGCCTTCCTCGCGCCCGGTAAAGCCCAGCTTCTCGGTAGTGGTGGCCTTGACGTTGACCTGTTCCAGGGCGACTTGCAGGTCCTCGGCAATCAGCTCGCGCATGGCCAGGACATGCGCCGCCATCTTTGGCGCCTGGGCGACGACAGTGGCGTCGACATTAGCGACCTTCCAGCCCTTGGCCTGAATCAGGCCGAGCACATGGCGCAGCAGCACACGGCTGTCGGCGCCCTTGAAGCGCGGGTCGGTGTCGGGAAAGTGCTGGCCGATATCGCCCAGCGCGGCGGCTCCGAGCAGCGCATCACTCAACGCATGCAACAGCACATCGCCATCGGAATGAGCGATCAATCCGAAGCGATGAGGGATCCGCACGCCGCCGAGGGTGATGAACTCGCCCTCGCCGAAACGGTGCACGTCGTAGCCGTGGCCAATACGCATGGAAGCGGTCATATCAAAGTCGGGCCCTGAAAAAGTCAGGGCCCGATTCTACAGGACTCGCAGCCTCTAGGCGTTCCGTTGCCCAGATGAAATCCGGAAGTCCGAACGCCCTGCCGTGCACCCGGATTACTTCAGAGCCTGGGCATGATGACGCAGATGATCGTCGATAAAGCTGGCGATAAAGTAGTAGCTGTGATTGTAGCCCGGCTGCAAACGCAGGGTCAGCGGGTGCTCCGCCGCCTGCGCGGCGGCTTGCAAGGCCTCGGGCTTGAGCTGGTTGGTGAGAAAGTCATCGCGGTCGCCCTGATCGACCAGCATCGGCAACTTCTCCACGGCCTCGCTGAGCAGCGCGCACGCATCCCACTCACGCCAGCGTGAGCGGTCTTCACCCAGATAGCGGGAAAAGGCCTTTTCACCCCAAGGACAGTTCAGCGGATTAGTGATCGGTGCGAAAGCCGACAGCGACTGGTAACGCCCCGGGTTGCGCAAGGCACAGACCAAGGCGCCATGGCCGCCCATAGAATGACCACTGATGCCGCGTTTGTCGCTAACCGGAAAATTCGCCTCGATCAGTGCCGGCAGTTCCTGCACGACATAGTCATGCATACGGTAATGCTTGGACCAGGGTTCCTGAGTGGCATTCAGGTAGAAGCCGGCGCCCAGACCGAAATCCCAGGCGCCGTCCGGGTCACCCGGCACCTCGGAGCCACGCGGACTGGTGTCCGGCGCAACGATGATCAGCCCCAGTTCGGCGGCAAGCTTGTGCGCGCCGGCCTTCTGCATGAAGTTCTCATCGGTGCAGGTCAACCCGGACAGCCAGTACAGCACCGGTAGCTTGGCACCCTGCTCGGCCTGCGGTGGCAGGTAAACGGCGAACGTCATGTCGCAGCTGAGCGTGTCCGAACGATGACGGTAACGCTTATGCCAGCCGCCAAAGCTTTTCTGGCAGGAGAGGTTTTCAAGAGTCATGTTTCAGCTCACACAAAATAGGATTTGCAGGGGCAACGCAATCCGCCCCTGCCCAAATCGCCCCACTGCAGGTGGAGCGCATGCAACCTAAAAATGAATGACCGTACGAATGCTCTTGCCTTCATGCATCAAATCGAAGGCCTGATTGATATCGTCCAACGGCATGTTGTGGGTGATAAAGGTGTCCAGCGGAATCTCGCCCTTCTGCGCCTTTTCCACGTAGTTCGGCAATTCTGTACGGCCCTTTACGCCACCGAAGGCGGAACCGCGCCAGACGCGCCCGGTCACCAACTGGAACGGACGGGTGGAGATTTCCTGGCCCGCACCGGCCACGCCGATAATCACCGACTCGCCCCAGCCCTTGTGGCAGCACTCCAATGCCGCACGCATCAACTGCACATTGCCGACGCACTCGAAACTGTAATCCACACCGCCGTCGGTCATCTCGACTATGACCTCCTGGATCGGCTTGCTGTGCTCCTTCGGGTTGACGAAGTCGGTGGCGCCCAGTTCCTTGGCGATGTCGAATTTGCTCGGGTTGATGTCGACCGCGATGATCCGCGAGGCTTTGGCCATCTTCGCACCGATGATCGCCGCCAGGCCGATGCCGCCCAAGCCGAAGATCGCCACGGTGGCGCCCTCCTCCACCTTGGCGGTATTCAACACTGCGCCTATACCGGTGGTGACGCCGCAACCGAGCAGGCAGACCTTGTCCAAGGGCGCGTCCTTGGGAATCTTCGCCAGGGAGATCTCCGGCAGCACGGTGTACTCGGAGAAGGTCGAACAACCCATGTAGTGATAGATCGGCTGACCCTGGTAGGAGAAGCGCGAGGTGCCGTCCGGCATCAGCCCCTTGCCCTGGGTGGCGCGCACGGCCTGGCACAGGTTGGTCTTGCCCGAGGTGCAGAATTTGCAGGTGCGGCACTCGGCGGTATACAGCGGGATCACGTGATCACCGACGACCAGCGAGGTGACACCCTCGCCCACGGCCTCGACGATACCGCCACCCTCATGACCGAGAATGCAGGGAAATACGCCCTCGGAGTCTTCGCCGGACAGGGTGTAGGCATCGGTGTGACAAACACCGGTGGCGACGACACGCACCAGCACCTCGCCGGCCTTCGGCGGCTCGACATCCACTTCGACGATTTGCAGCGGCTGGTTGGGGGCGAAAGCAACGGCGGCACGTGACTTGATCATGACTGGACCCTCTGTAGCGTGGGAAAAAGCCAGTATAATTCACGACCTGCAAGGGATAATTAATCGTTTGATAAAACATTATTGCCGCTGAGGGATAATCAATGAGCGGACAAGGCTGGGAAGGGTTGGATGAATTTGTCGCCGTGGCCGAATGCGGCAGCTTCCTGCGTGCGGCCGAACGCCTGCGGGTGTCATCTTCACATGTCAGCCGGCAGGTAGCGCGCCTGGAGGAGCGTCTACAGGCACGCCTGCTCTATCGCACCACCCGCCGCGTATCCCTGACCGAAGCCGGACAGACCTTCTTCAGTCGTTGCCAGCGCTTGATCGAAGAGCGCGATGAAGCCTTCCTCGCCGTCAGCGACCTGCACGGAACGCCCAAGGGCCTGCTGCGCATGACCGCGGCCGTGGCCTATGGCGAGCGCTTTATCGTGCCGCTGGTGAACGAGTTCATGGCGCAACACCCACACCTGCGGGTCGAGTTCGAACTGTCCAACCGCCCCCTCGATCTGGTGCAGGAAGGCTACGACCTGGCCATCCGCCTCGGTCGCCTAAGCGAGTCGAGCCTGGTAGCAACCCGCATCGCCCCGCGTGCCTTGTACCTATGCGCTTCGCCCAGTTATCTGGAGCGTTACGGTCGGCCACATACGCTGTCCGAACTGGCCAGACACAATTGCCTGATCGGCACCAGCGACACCTGGATGCTACAAGTCCAAGGTCGCGAACAGCCATTCAAACCCAGCGGCAATTGGCGCTGCAACAGTGGCCAGGCGGTACTGGATGCCGCGCTAAACGGCCTGGGGCTATGCCAACTACCCGACTACTACGTGCTCGAACCGCTGCGCCGAGGCCTACTGGTTTCCCTGCTGGAGGACAACCGGCCGCCAGACAGCGCGGTCTGGGCGGTCTATCCGCAGCGACGCTATCCGCTGCCGAAAGTGCGCCTGTTGATCGACAGCCTCAAGCAGGGCTTGGCATTGCGCCGCGAATACGCCTGAAGAAAAACCACAGGATGTAACAGAGAACGGTAACCAGCAAAAGTGGTAGCGCCCGCAGCAGCCGGGCAGCGGACGCCTCTATCCAGACAACCGACTGCAGCCAATCTCAGGCCTGCCTCGAAGCGGGCCGGGCGAAACAGACAGAATCCTGCTTGACCTGGACTGTCACAAAGCAGGATTCTTAGCTCAAGGCTCTCGTCAGGCGAGCCTGAGTCACGACGCCATACACAAGGAAAAGCACCATGCAAATTCTAGTGAACAGCGACAACCATATTGATGGCTCCGAAGCACTGGCCGTAAAAGTACGGACCCATATCGAGCACAAACTCCAGCGTTTCGAGGAGCACCTGACCCGAATCGAAGTCCACCTCAACGATGAAAATGCGCACAAACACGGCGCCCTGGACAAGCGCTGCCAAGCCGAAGCCCGGATCAAGGGACGCGCCCCGATCTCCGTGACGCACAATGCCGAATCGCTGCATCTGGCCTTTGAGGGAGCGGCGGAAAAGCTCAGCCATGCGGTCGAGCGTGTCATCGGCAAGGCGCGCGAAGCGCGCGTCAAACAAGTCTTCACCGACGTGCATGCCCCGGAGGAAGAGCTTTCGGACATCGCTTAACCGCGCCGCCCCCGGTCGGTGCAATGTTTATTCTGCACTGACCACTTGAAACCGCCGCGACCCGGTCGCGGCGGCCTTCAAATTCCAATCATCCCCTGCGTTAACTCATTCCGCCCAAGCGACTGGAGCCGAGACTGGCACAGCCTTAATCGGACGCTCTATCGCGCCAGAGTTGGCTCAGCCACTGCAAGTCTTCAGGGTGAGTGATCTTCAGATTGTCCGCCCGTCCCTCGACCAGACGCGGCGCCAAGCCCATCCATTCGATAGCCGAGGCCTCATCGGTGAGCCTAACCCCCGCCGCCAAGGCCGCCTGCATGGCCTTGCGCAGTGGCCCCAAGCGAAACATCTGCGGCGTATAGGCTTGCCAGATCGTCTGCCGGTCGACGGTTTGCAGCACCCGCCCATCGTCGCCCACCCGCTTGAGCGTATCGCGCACCGGGACGCCCAACAGCCCCCCCACCGAATCCTCGGCCAGAGCGCCAAGCAGCTTGTCCAGGTCCTCACGGGCCAGATTGGGTCGAGCCGCGTCATGCACCAGCACCCAGTCCGAATCGCCCGCGCCTAACTCCGCCATGCGCAGCAGACCGCTGAACACAGAATCAGCCCGTTCGCGGCCTCCTGCGACGCGCTCGACACGAGGGTCGCGGGCACAGGGCAACGCCGACCAGAACGGATCGTCCGTCGCCACGCTGACCATCAAGCCTTGGAGTTGTGGGTGATCGAGAAAACAGCTCAGGGTATGTTCGAGGATCGAGCGCCCCGCTACCTGCAGGTACTGTTTGGGCCGATCGGCGCGCATTCGCGCGCCGATGCCTGCCGCTGGAATCACCACCCAGAAACCGGGTAGAACGGCCTTCGTCACTCGGCCAACTGATAGAGGGTCTCGCCCTCTTTGACCATGCCCAGCTCGTGGCGGGCGCGCTCCTCAACGGTTTCCATACCCTTTTTCAGCTCCAGCACTTCCGCTTCGAGGATGCGATTACGCTCCAGCAAGCGCTCGTTCTCGCCCTGCTGATTGTCGATCTGCTGGCTCAGCTCGGTCACCTGGGCCAGGCTTCCGTCGCCCACCCACAGGCGATACTGCAAGCCAGCCAGCAGCAGAATGAGCACAACGAATAACCAATAAGGATTACGCATAACGAGAAGAGTATCCGGACGAAAGAAGGGCGACTCGCGTCGCCCTTCTTTTACCACGCCTGCAATCAACCACGAAACTCGGCGCGGCCGCGATACGCCGCCTTGCCTGCCAACTGCTCTTCGATGCGCAGCAACTGGTTGTACTTGGACACCCGGTCGGAACGGCACAGGGAGCCGGTCTTGATCTGACCCGCGGCGGTACCCACGGCCAGGTCGGCGATGGTGCTGTCTTCGGTTTCACCCGAACGATGCGAAATCACCGCGGTGTAGCCAGCGGCCTTGGCCATCTGGATGGCTTCCAGAGTCTCGGTCAGGGTGCCGATCTGGTTGAACTTGATCAGGATCGAGTTACCGATCGACTCGTCGATACCGCGCTTGAGGATCTTGGTATTGGTGACAAACAAATCGTCGCCGACCAGCTGTACCTTCTTACCAATCTTGTCGGTCAGCACCTTCCAGCCGGCCCAGTCGGACTCGTCCATGCCGTCTTCGATGGAGATGATCGGGTAACGCTCGGACAGACCGGCCAGGTAATCGGCAAAACCAGCAGCGTCGAAGACTTTGCCTTCGCCAGCCAGATCGTACTGACCGTCGCTGAAGAACTCGCTCGATGCGCAGTCCAGAGCCAGGGTCACGTCGTCGCCCAGGGTGTAACCGGCATTGGCCACGGCTTCGGCGATAGCGGCCAAAGCGTCTTCGTTGGAAGCCAGGTTCGGGGCGAAACCGCCTTCGTCACCGACGGAAGTGCTCAGGCCGCGGGCCTTCAGCACAGCCTTGAGGTGGTGGAAAATCTCGGTGCCCATGCGCAGCGCGTCGGCGAAGGTCTTGGCTCCGACCGGCTGCACCATGAACTCCTGGATGTCGACGTTGTTATCGGCATGCTCGCCGCCGTTGATGATATTCATCATCGGTACCGGCATGGAGTAGACGCCTGGGGTGCCATTGAGCTCGGCAATATGCGCGTACAGCGGCACGCCCTTGGCCTGGGCAGCGGCTTTGGCGGCGGCCAGGGATACCGCGAGGATGGCGTTGGCACCCAGGGTGGCTTTGTTCTCGGTGCCGTCGAGGGCGATCATCGCCTGATCCAGGGCTTTCTGGTCAGTAGCATCTTTGCCCAACAGCAGATCGCGAATCGGGCCATTGATATTGGCCACGGCCTTCAGCACGCCCTTGCCCAGGTAACGGCTCTTGTCGCCATCACGCAGCTCCAGCGCCTCGCGCGAACCGGTGGATGCACCGGACGGCGCACAAGCGCTGCCGACGATGCCGCCATCGAGAATCACATCGGCTTCCACAGTCGGATTGCCACGGGAATCGAGAACCTCACGGCCTTTGATGTCGACGATCTTTGCCATTGCGTGTAGCACTCCAAAAAGTTGACGAAAAGGGTAGTACCGAGCTGCACACTCACTCAGTGCGCAGTGCGCGCGGGAGGCTACTCCAGCGCACAACATGTACTGACTAATTAGTCACATTGTATACAAAGCACACTCTACCGGAGAACGACCGTTTCAGGCAGTCTCAATCGGTGGAAAACTCTTGATCAGATCATCCAGCTGCTTGAGCTGGGTGAGGAACGGCTCCAGCTTGTCCAGTCGCAAGGCACAAGGGCCGTCGCACTTGGCGTTGTCCGGGTCTGGATGGGCCTCGAGGAACAGCCCCGCAAGACCCTGGCTCATGCCCGCCTTGGCTAGGTCGGTAACCTGGGCACGACGCCCGGCGGCGGAGTCGGCACGCCCGCCCGGCATCTGCAGGGCATGGGTGACGTCGAAGAATACTGGGTATTCGAACTGCTTCATGATGCCGAAGCCGAGCATGTCCACCACCAGGTTGTTGTAGCCGAAGGAGGTGCCGCGCTCGCAGAGGATCAATTGATCGTTACCCGCTTCCACGCACTTGGCCAGGATATGTTTCATTTCCTGGGGGGCGAGGAACTGGGCTTTCTTGATATTGACCACCGCACCGGTCTTGGCCATGGCCACGACCAGGTCGGTCTGCCGCGAAAGGAAGGCCGGCAACTGGATGATGTCGCACACATCCGCCACCGGCTGTGCCTGATGGGGCTCATGCACATCGGTGATCAGCGGCACGCCGAAGGTTTTCTTCAGCTCTTCGAAAATCTTCAGGCCCTCATCCAAACCAGGGCCCCGGAACGAAGTCACCGAAGAGCGGTTGGCCTTGTCGAAACTGGCCTTGAACACATAGGGAATCCCGAGTTTCTCGGTGACTCGCACGTATTCTTCGCAGGCACGCATCGCCAGATCACGCGATTCCAGGACATTGATGCCGCCGAACAGCACGAACGGCTTGTCGTTGGCGATCTCGATATCACCAACACGGATGATTTTCTGCGCCATGCCTTAGGCCTTCTTCGCTTTCTGAGCCAGAGCGGCGTTTACGAAGCCACTGAACAGCGGGTGACCGTCACGCGGCGTCGAGGTGAACTCGGGGTGGAACTGACAGGCGACGAACCAGGGATGATCCGGCGCCTCCACCACTTCGACCAGGGCACCATCGCCGGAGCGACCGGTGACCTTGAGGCCAGCCTCGGTCAGCTGCGGCAACAGGTTGTTGTTCACTTCGTAGCGGTGCCGATGACGCTCGACGATCACATCCTTGCCATAGCACTGATACACCTGCGAACCGTTCTGCAACTGGCAATCCTGCGCGCCGAGACGCATGGTTCCGCCCAGATCGGAGGCATTGGTGCGCTGCTCGGTAACGCCCGTGGCGTCCTGCCACTCGGTGATCAAACCCACGACCGGATGCTCGCTGGTGGTGTCGAACTCGGTGGAGTTGGCGTCCGTCCAGCCCAGCACGTTGCGAGCGAACTCGATCACCGCAACCTGCATACCGAGGCAGATGCCCAGGTAAGGAATCTTGTTTTCGCGGGCGTATTGCACGGTCTGGATCTTGCCTTCCACGCCACGCAGGCCGAAGCCGCCGGGCACCAGAATGGCATCGACACCCTCGAGCAGGCCGACGCCCTTGTTCTCGATGTCTTCGGAGTCGATATAACGCAGATTGACCTTGGTACGATTCTCGATGCCGGCGTGGCTCATCGCTTCGATCAGCGACTTGTAGGCATCCAGCAGCTCCATGTACTTGCCGACCATGGCGATGGTGACTTCCTGTTCCGGATTGAGCTTGGCATCGACCACCCGATCCCACTCGGACAAGTCGGCACCGCCGCACTCCAGGCTAAAACGCTCGACGACGAAGTCATCCAGACCCTGGGCATGCAGCACGCCCGGAATCTTGTAGATGGTGTCGACGTCTTCCAGGGAAATCACCGCACGCTCTTCAACGTTGGTGAACAGGGCGATCTTGCGCCGCGAAGACACATCGACCGGATGGTCGGAGCGGCAGATCAGCACGTCAGGCTGCA
The DNA here is from genome assembly GCA_041621735.1 of Pseudomonas sp. Lineage (GTDB taxonomy): Bacteria > Pseudomonadota > Gammaproteobacteria > Pseudomonadales > Pseudomonadaceae > Aquipseudomonas. Next base: position 599 of record JBFKAF010000051.1, on the reverse strand, counting down.
GGCCGATGGAGCGCAGTTCTTTCACCGAATGCTGAGTCGGCTTGGTCTTGGTCTCGCCAGCGGTGGCGATATACGGCACCAGGGTCAGGTGCATCAGCATGGCACGCTTGGCGCCCACTTCAACGCGCAGCTGGCGAATCGCCTCGAGGAACGGCTGCGACTCGATGTCGCCTACCGTGCCGCCGATCTCGACCATCGCCACGTCGGCATCGCCGGCGCCCTTGATAATGCGACGCTTGATCTCGTCGGTGATGTGCGGAATGACCTGAATGGTCGCGCCCAGATAATCACCCCGGCGCTCGCGGCGCAGCACGTCTTCGTAGACGCGACCGGTGGTGAAGTTGTTGTTCTGGGTCATGGTGGTGCGGATGAACCGCTCGTAGTGGCCCAGGTCGAGATCGGTCTCGGCGCCGTCGTGGGTGACGAACACCTCACCGTGCTGGAACGGGCTCATGGTGCCCGGATCGACGTTGATATAGGGATCCAGCTTGAGCATCGTGACCTTCAGGCCCCGCGCCTCCAGGATAGCCGCCAATGAAGCCGAGGCGATGCCTTTCCCCAATGAAGAAACAACACCACCCGTGACGAAGATGAAGCGC
>JBFKAF010000050.1:0-11855 GCA_041621735.1 Pseudomonas sp. | reverse complement strand
CTATCCCGGCAAGTTGTTGGCGGCGACCGATCGCATGCCGGATTACTGGCCGAGCATGTATCACGATTTCGCGCTGCAGCGAACGATGGAGCTGCAGGCTATTTACGCCGCGCCCCTGGCTGCCGCCGCGCAGGCCGGCTATGACATGCCGCGGGTTAGGGCGCTGTACCAGGCGCTGTGTTTTCTCGCTCAGCGTAACCAACAAGGCTGAGGTGGCTATGGGCAAGGGGCTGGGGGACAAGCTGGTATTGGCAATCTCCTCGCGGGCGCTGTTCGACCTGCGTGAGAGCCACCGGGTGTATGAAAGCGAAGGCGTCGAAGCCTATCGCCAGTATCAGATCGAGCATGAGGACGAGATTCTCATGCCCGGCGATGCCTTCCCGCTGGTGGAAAAGCTGCTGGGCTTGAACAGCGCATTGGGGCAGTCGCAGGTCGAGGTGATTCTGGTGTCGCGGAACAGTGCCGACACGGGCTTGCGTGCCTTCAACTCGATCCAGCACTACGGCCTGGGTATCTCGCGGGCGGCCTTTGTCGGCGGGCGCAGCCCCGATCCTTATCTGGCGGCGTTCGGTTGCCAGTTGTTTCTCTCCACCCACGTCGAAGATGTGCGTAGTGCGCTGCGCTCAGGGTTTGGCGCGGCCACCATCCTCTCGGGCGGGGCGCGCCGCTCGGCGAGCAACGAGTTGCGCATCGCTTTCGACGGCGATGCCGTATTGTTTTCCGACGAGTCCGAACGGGTCTATCAGCAGGGCGGTCTGGAGGCCTTCCAAAGCCACGAGCGCGAGTCTGCGCGTGAATTGCTGGGCGGCGGACCGTTCAAGCCTTTTCTGGCTGCTCTGCATCGTTTGCAGCAGGCGTTTCCCGAGGAGGCCTGCCCGATTCGCACGGCGCTGGTCACCGCCCGTTCGGCGCCGGCACACGAGCGGGTGATCCGCACCCTGCGCGAGTGGAATATTCGTCTGGATGAGTCGTACTTCCTGGGGGGCTTGGAGAAGGCTGCGATTCTCGAGACTTTTGGCGCCGACGTATTCTTCGACGACCAGCCCGGACACTGTGAGAAAACCCGCGAGGTGGTGGCGACCGGGCATGTGCCGCATGGTGTGAGCAACGAGCCGCTGTAATCCTCATCCTGCCGCGCATATAGCCATTCGTCCTAAATGGTTGCGCTTTTGTTGACTTGCGGATGGCGCTGCTAAGCTCAAGCTAGACCCGCCGCGCGGGCAGGCGAGGAGGCCGCATGATTCGTTCGATTCTTTACGCCACCGATCTTGGCCTGTACGCCCCCTACGTCTTGCAGCATGCCCTGGCGCTGACTCGCGCGTTCAATGCCAGTTTGTATGTCGTGCATGCTGTGGAACCTATGGGGTTGTTTGCCGAGTCGGTATTGCAGACCTATCTGGATGACGAACGCCTCAAGGAGCTGCGCAGCAATGGGCTGAGTACGGTGATGGCGAGCATTGAGCAGCGCGTTTTAGAAGGCTTTCGCGATGAGGTGGGCGAGGCCCACCATGAACTCGAAGTGATCCGGGCCGTGCGGGTGGTGCAGGGTGACCCGCCCTTGGTGATTCTCGAAGAGGCACAGAAACTTGAGGTGGATCTGCTGGTCGTAGGCAGTCACAGCCATGGCACGGAGTTGGATATTCCGCTTGGGCGTACGGCGGCACGGCTGGTGCAACTGTCCGAGGTTCCAGTGTATTTAGTGCCTATGCTGCAGCACCGCAGCCATACCGAGCTTTGATCCGATGAAAACTAGCGAATCTAATTAAACGGTCTAAATTTAATAGTTAAACCAATAATATGGTTATATAACGTTGCCGGCATCTGTGCGGCCGTTCTTCTGCTTTGAGGGATTTTTATGAAGCTCCAGCAATTGCGCTACATCTGGGAAGTCGCGCATCACGACCTCAACGTTTCGGCCACCGCACAAAGCCTCTACACCTCACAGCCGGGAATCAGTAAACAAATTCGTTTACTGGAGGACGAGCTGGGGGTCGAGGTATTCGCCCGCAGTGGCAAACACCTGACCCGCGTAACGCCTGCGGGTGAGCGGATCATCACCACGGCCGGGGAAATCCTGCGTAAGGTCGAGAGCATCAAGCAGATCGCTCAAGAGTTCTCCAACGAGAAGAAAGGCACGCTGACCATCGCCACCACTCACACCCAGGCGCGCTACGCCCTGCCCGCGGTGATCAGTGGATTTATCAAACAATACCCGGATGTCGCCCTGCACATGCATCAGGGTACGCCGATGCAAATCGCCGAAATGGCGGCCGACGGCACGGTGGATTTCGCCATCGCCACCGAGGGCCTGGAGCTGTTCAACGACCTGATCATGATGCCGTGCTACCGCTGGAACCGCTGCGTGGTGGTGCCGCAGGGCCATCCCTTGGCCAAGCTGCCGAAACTGACCCTGGAAGCCTTGGCCGAACATTCGATCGTCACCTATGTGTTCGGCTTCACCGGCCGCTCCAAGCTGGATGAGGCCTTCAGCCATCGCGGCCTGACGCCGAAAGTGGTGTTCACAGCCGCCGATGCGGACGTGATCAAAACCTATGTGCGCCTGGGGCTGGGGGTCGGCATCGTGGCCAAGATGGCGGTGGATGCGACATTGGACCCGGACCTGGTGGTACTGGACGCCAGCGAGTTGTTTGAAGCCAGCGTGACCAAGATCGGCTTTCGCCGCGGCACTTTCCTGCGCGGTTTCATGTGCGACTTCATCGAGAAGTTCGCCCCGCACCTGACCCGTGATGTGCTGGCCAAGGCGGTGCAGTGCCACAACAAGTCCGAACTGGAAGAGTTGTTTCACGACGTGGAATTACCCACCTATTGAGTTTTCTTCACCCACGAAAAAGCCCGGCCAGTAGCGCCGGGCTTTTTCGTATTAAGGAATCGGTGCGTCAGTTCTTCGCGATCAGGTTGCCGGCGTGCAGCCCGCATTCTTTCTGGGTAGCTTCCTCCCACCACCAGCGCCCCTCGCGTTCGTGCTGGTTAGGCAGTACCGGGCGAGTGCAGGGCTCGCAGCCGATGCTGATGAAGCCGCGCTCATGCAGGCTGTTGTAAGGAAGCTCAAGCATCCGGATGTAAGCCCAGACTTCCTCGCTGCTCATCTGCGCCAGCGGGTTGAACTTGTACAGCGGTCGCTCCGTGCTGGAAAAGGCGCTGTCGATTTCCAGTGCGGCCACCTCGCTGCGAGTCCCTGGGCTCTGGTCGCGCCGCTGGCCCGTGGCCCAGGCCTTGACCGTCGCCAGCTTGCGGCGTAGCGGAGCGATCTTGCGGATGCCGCAGCATTCGCCATGGCCGTCCTTGTAGAAGCTGAATAAACCCTTCTCTTTGACCAGTGCTTCGAGCGCAGTGGCATCGGGCGACAGCACTTCAATGGCGATGCCGTAATGTTCGCGCACTTGCTCGATAAAGCGATAGGTTTCCGGGTGCAGGCGGCCGGTGTCCAGACTGAAGACCTTGACGTTCTTGTTCAGCTTCCAGGCCATGTCCACCAGCACCACGTCTTCGGCGCCGCTGAAGGAAATCCACAGCTCGTCACCGAAATGCTCGAAGGCAAGCTTGAGGATGTCCTGGGGGGATTGGTTGGCGTAAGTCGCGGCCAGTTCGGCTACATCGAAGGGGTGGCTCATCGGGCTGGTGTCCTCATATATAGGCTGGCGCTGAGCGCTCTGTGGACGGATGGTAGCAAAAAGGAGTTATGCGACTAAATATCCAAACAGCAGGGTAACCCCGTACTTTGGATATAAGCACTGCGTTGCGCAGGTTCGGTTGAAGGGCTAGAGTGCCGCCTCTTCTCAAGCCCAATCTAGGAGTGTTCTGTGGAAATTGCCTGTCTCGACCTGGAAGGTGTGTTGGTTCCGGAAATCTGGATTGCCTTCGCGGAAAAAACTGGCATCGAAGCGCTGAAGGCGACCACCCGGGATATTCCGGATTACGACGTGCTGATGCAGCAACGCCTGCGTATCCTCGATGAGCACGGTCTGAAATTGAGCGACATCCAGGAAGTGATCGCCACCCTCAAGCCGCTGGACGGCGCTGTGGAGTTCGTCGACTGGCTGCGCGAGCGCTTCCAGGTGGTGATCCTCTCCGACACCTTTTACGAGTTCTCCCAGCCGCTGATGCGTCAGCTGGGCTTTCCGACACTGCTCTGTCACAAGCTGATCACCGACGAAAATGATCGTGTGGTGAGCTACCAGTTACGTCAGAAAGACCCCAAACGCCAGTCGGTCCTCGCCTTCAAGAGCCTCTACTACCGGGTGATCGCGGCGGGCGATTCGTACAACGACACCACCATGCTCAGCGAAGCCCACGCCGGCATCCTGTTCCATGCGCCGGATAATGTAATTCGTGAGTTCCCGCAGTTTCCTGCGGTGCATAGCTATGAAGACCTCAAACGGGAGTTTCTCAAGGCTTCCAACCGTCAGCTGAGCCTGTAATTCCCGATCGTGCCAAAGGCCCGCAAGCGCGGGCCCTTGGTTCAGTCGCAGAAGCGCTCCAGGGTCTCCAGCAGAACCTTCACCTTGGTCAGCGATTCCTGGTATTCGGCCTGCCAGTCGGAGTCCGCGACTATGCCGCCGCCACCCCAGCAGCTGAGCTGCCCATCCTTGGCCAGCAGACTGCGGATGGCGATCGAGCTGTCCATCTCGCCGCGTACGTCCAGATAGAGCAGTGAGCCGCAGTAGAGCGCGCGACGGGTCGGCTCCAGTTCATCGATGATCTGCATGGCGCGGATCTTCGGCGCGCCGGTGATCGAGCCGCCGGGGAAGCTGCCGGCGATCAGATCCAGCGCATCCTTGCCTTCGGCCAGTTCACCGGTTACCGCGCTGACCAGGTGGTGCACGTTGGGATAACTCTCCAGGGCAAACAGCTCCGGTACGCGCACCGAGCCGATGCGGCAACTGCGGCCCAGGTCGTTGCGCAGCAGGTCGACAATCATCAGGTTCTCGGCGCGATCCTTCAGGCTGGTCATTAGCGCGTCGGCTTGAGCGGCATCTTCCATTGGCTCGTCCGCGCGAGGTCGCGTGCCCTTGATCGGCCGGGTCTCGACCTGACCTTGGCTAAGCCGCAGGAAGCGCTCTGGCGACAGGCTGATGATCGCGCTGTTGTCCGGCAAGGCCTGATAACCGGCGAACGGTGTTGGACAGGCGGCGCGCAGCGCCTGGTAAGCGGTCCAGGGGGCGCCCTGGTAACGCGCGCGAAAGCGTTGGGCGAAGTTTACCTGGTAACAGTCGCCTGCCTGGATGTAGGCCTGGATGCGTTCGAACGCTCGGCGGTATGCATGCTCATCGAGATCGGCCTGGAAGGTCTCGAGCAGCTTGAAGGGTTGTGCCGGTTCGGCATTGATTGCGCCGAATAGCGCGAGCAGGCGCGCCTGTTCGGCTGCGGGCAGCGCCGGATGAAACACCAGCTGGCTCGTGCCCAGTTGGTGATCGCTGATCAAGGCCCAGGCATACAGCCCCAAGCGCGCATCGCTCAAATCGAGGTCGTCGGCGGCTTGCTCGGGCAGGGTTTCCAGGCGGCGGCCGAAGTCATAGGCCAGATAACCAATCAGTCCGCCGGTGAATGGCAGCGGGCATCCAGCCGGAGCATCGGCGGCACCCAGGGCGGCCAGGTCATCGCGCAGGCGCTGAAGAAAGGCGTTGGCCGATTCCTCGGGGGCTGCCGACAGTTCTGCCAGCGGCCAGGCGCTGATCAGGTCGTAGCGTCCGCGCTGGGCGACGGGGCGGCCAGCGTCAAGCAGGACCGCGCCCGGGGCATGGCAGACGGCGCCGAAGTAAAACGAGGGGTCAGCACGATATGGCAGGGCGTGTACGAAACAGGTAGGCATGCGAGATTTTCAGAGAAGCGCGGAGGCCGATTGTAGAACGCCGGCAGCATTCATCCTAGCGCTTCGGGCTTGTTGGTTTGCTCGGCAGGCACGAGCTGATTAGTATGAAAAGCTTTTGCAATGTTGAACTTTAGTACTAAAAAATAATTTATCAGGGGCCAAGGCCATGGATGACGTGCTGGATCCAGCTGCGGGTAGCCTGCTTCGCTCTAAACTCACGCCGCCGCTGGCATCTGCTGACTACCAGGCTCGCCCACAGATCGAGGCCGTGTTGGCTGCCCAGCCACAGGCCCGCCTCCTGTTGTTTTCGGCGCCGGCGGGTTTCGGCAAGACCAGTGCCTTGGTGGCACTGGCCCAATCACGCCTTGAGGCGGGTGGTGCGGTTGCCTGGTTATCGATCGACCCCGAAGACAGCGAGCCCGCGCGGTTCTTTCTGCACTTGATCGAGGCCCTAGGGCGGTTTCTGCCGGGGCTTGGCCAAGAGGCCCTGAGCTACCTGCAGAACACCCTGCGCGTTCCGGTGGCGGCGGTGATGGAAAGTCTGCTGGTGGATTTGGCAGTGCTGGAGCAACCGTTGCTTCTGGTACTCGATGATCTGCACCTGATCCAGGATGACGAAGTGCTGGTGGCGCTTAACCGCCTGATCAAGTTGGTGCCCAATGGCTTCGTCCTGGCGATTGGTAGCCGTTCGCAACCCGCTCTGAATCTGGCGACCTTGCGGGCGAAGGGCATGTTGATCGAATTCACCGAGCAAGACCTTCGCCTGGATGAAGCCGAAGCCCAAGGTTATTTGACGCGCAGGGGACTGCAGCTGGACGCAGCGGCATTCGCGGCCTTGTACCGGCATACCGAGGGCTGGATGGTGGGCGTGCACCTGGCGAGTTTGTGGCTGCGGCATCAACCGCAGGCCTGCTCGCAAATGGTCGAGATGGACGGCGCTCAGTCGGCCGTAGGCGATTACTTGCTGGCTTCAGTGTTCGAGCAACTAGCGCCGGACAGGCAGGAGCAGCTGCTGGCCTTGGGCGTGGCACAGCAGCTCAGTGGCGATCTGGCCCACACCTTGGCCGGCTGCAAGGACGGTCAGCGGCTGCTGGAGGAACTGGAGGCCATGCAGTTGTTCTTGCTGCCGATGGACCGTGAGCGGCAGTGGTACCGCTTTCACAACCTGTTTGCTGAATTTCTCCGCGTGCGCTTGAAGCAGCGCGACCCGGAGCGCCTCAAGCAGCTGCACTTCAAGGCCAGCCTGTGGTTCGCCAATCAGCACATGCAGAACCTGGCGATCGAGCATGCCTGCCTGGCCGAAGACCCGGAAATGCTGGCGGCACTGGTGGATGGCTGCGGCCTGGAACTGATCAATCGAGGGCAGTTGCACTTGATCTACCGGTGGCGGCAACAGGTGCCCGACGATGTTGTCGAGCGCTTCCCGATATTGCAGCTTGTCGATGTCTGGACGGGTGCCGCCGAGTTGGGGTTGAGCGAGGCCAACCGCATCCTCGACGAGTTGCTGGTGCGTTGGGGGGATGCGCAAGCCGCTGAGCCGCACAGCGACAAACTGCTGGCAATCTTGACGATCAAGGCGGTGATCGCCTTGCAGAAAGACGATCTGCAGAGCTGTGTAAGCCTGGTTCAGCGGGTCGAGGGACAGCTCGGGCGGCACGCGGCCTTTCTCGAAGTGGCCATGTTGATCGTCGGCGCCCTGGCTTGCGTGATGCTGAGCCAGCCTGAGCAGGCCAGGCGGCTGCTGGCTTTGGCTCAGCAACGCAATCACTTTCTCGAAGGCCGCTATCTGGATATGCAGTTGGCCAATATCGAGATTCTGTTATGCCTGGAACAGGGACGGATCAAGCAGGCCGCACTGCGGTTCAGCCAGCTACGTGCACGAATTATTCCCTGGTTTACGGAAAAATCACGGGCCTTGGCCCTGCCGACGATCAGCGAGGCGTTGATTGCCTATCAACAGGGTCGCATGCAGGGGCTGGAAGAACGTCTGCGCTGGGCGCTGGCGACTGTCGATGTGATTAACCCGATTGATCTGTATGCCCAGGGCATGCTGTGCATGGCTCATATTCAATGGATGCGAGGCGCGCCAGAAGAAGCCCTGGCCACCTTGCTGCTGATGCAGGATCTGGCTGCTCGTGAGCAGTCATGGCGCTTCTATGTGCAGGCTGTAGCCGATGAGGTCGCGTTGATCCTGCAGGAGCCGACAGCTGACCGGCTCAAGCGTGCGGAGCAGCGGTTTAACGCTGTGGACTGGCCCCGACTGGCCGGCTGCTATCCGCAAATGCGCTGCAATCCGGTGCTCTGGGTGCAGGGTTTGACCCGTATTCGCCTGCACCAGGCGCGTGCTCATTACAGCGAAGCACTGCACGGGATTACCCAATTGCGCGGTTTGCTCCTTGACGACTGGCACGGCCTGCAACGCTTGCGTCTGGATCTGCTTGCAGCGCTCAGTTACCAGCGTCTGGGCTATCAGGAGCGTGCGCAAAGTTTGTTGGAACAGTGTTTGCTCGGTGCCGAGCGCGAAGCTGTGCGCAGCCTGTTCGTCGAAGAGGGAGAGGCCATTCGCCTGCTTTTGCAGCAGTTTGTGGCAGCAGAACGGCAACCGGCGCTACAAGGCTTTGTTCAAGCGCTGTTGAGCACTTGGCCGGGGCAGGGCGGGCGCCATGCGCTTCAACGCTCCGAGGCAGGATTGACTGAGCGCGAGCGCGAAGTGATCGCCCTGGCGGCGCAGGGTATGTCCAACGACCAGATCGGTCAGCAGTTGTTGCTGGCCATGGGCACCGTCAAATGGCATCTGCATAACATTTACGAGAAGCTCAGGGTTCGTAACAGGACGCAGGCCATCCGCCGTGTTCGCGAGGTGAGGCTGCTTGAATCATGAGCGATCAACTCGCCTCCCGACAGAGCTGCCTGCCACTGCTGCGCACCAAGTTATTTCCGCTGGACTCGGGCGGCGCACGCTTGCTTGCGCGCGCTGCCCTGGTCGAGCGTCTCTTGAGTGCCTGCGAGCAACGCTTGATCATCCTCGGCGCGCCTGCTGGATTTGGCAAAAGCACACTGCTCGGCCTGTTTCGCCGGCGCTTGCTGGAGGCCGGCAAGCAAGTGGCCTGGCTCTCATGCGATGAGTCGGACAGCGAGCCACCGCGTCTACTGCAATACCTGGTCGCGGCCATCGAAGCACAACTAGCGGGTTTCGGCACGAACACGAGACGTTTGCTGCAGGGCGATGTGAACCTGCCCGGTGAGGTGCTGATCGATGCCTTCGTCGCCGACCTCGAACTGGTGAGGGGCGAGTTGTACCTGATGCTGGATGACTTCCATTTGATTCGACATGCGGCACTGGGGCCGTTGGTGGATTATCTGCGCGAGCGGCTCCCGGCGAATATTCGCCTGGTCAGCAGTACCCGTCAGCAGCCGCGCTTCGTCGACGAGCGCTCCGGATCGCACCCGCAGGTCTTCTGGCTCAAGGCTGAGGATTTGCGTCTGACGCGCGCAGAGACCGCAGAGTATTTAAGCGAGATCAAGCAGCTGCAACTCAGTGGCGTTGAAGTCGAGCTGCTGCATGCTCGAACCGAGGGCTGGATTACGGCGTTGCACCTGACGACCCTGGCCCTGGTTCGGCACCCGGATCGAGGTGCGTTTCTCGCCGGGCTGTCCGGAACGGAGCGCAATATCGCCGATTATCTGGCCGAGGATGTGCTGGGCCGGCTACCCGTGGCGGTGCAGCAGTTCCTCGAGCAGACCTCGCTGCTCGATGAGCTCAATGGCGAGCTGTGCAACGCCCTGACCGGGCGTAGCGATAGTCGCGAGATGTTGCTGCGCCTGCAACACGAACAGCTGTTTATCACTGCACTGGACACCCGGGGTGAGTGGTTTCGCTACCATCATTTGTTCGCCGAGTTTCTTCAGGGGCGCTTAACCAGGCGGGGTGATCCGACGCATTTGTTGCACGCCGCGGCATGCTGGTGCGAGAGCCGGGACCTCGCCGACCAGTCGATCAAATATGCGCTGCGTGCCCGCGATTTCGCGTTCGCCGCACAACTGCTGGAGCGTCAGGGCGCGCGCTTGATTGCGGCTAATCGCGTATACGGCATTCTCTCGATTCTTAAAGAGGTGCCGAGAGAGGTGATCCGCGAGCATCCGGTGTTGCAGATTTTCTATGCGTGGCAATTAGCCTTCGAGCAGAAGTATGCGGACGCCGAGGCCATGATCGAGGATGTCAGCACGCGCTTGCTTGACGAGCGTGGCCAGGCGCTGCAATCGGGCCTCGCGCAGCTATTGGCCGCGGCGCAGGTGCTCAAGGCGTTGGTCTTGCTCTATCAGGATAAGTTGCCGAGCTGTCTCGGCGTAGCCCGGCATTGGCTCGGTCTGGTGCCGGAGGATCAGTCGGTGTTGCGGGCCGTTCTGTCCTGCGTGCAGGCCGCTGCGCATGCCTTGCTAGGTGATTTCGGCGAAGCGTCCGCATCGATTGCCAGGGTGCGCGACACATTGCGCGCGATCGAAAGCGAATACTTGCAGGTCGTTGTCGCCCTGATTGAAGCGTTGATTTGCAAGGATCGGGGCGAGCTGGAGCGCGGCTGCGCACTGGCCGAAAACGCCCGGGCCCGAGTCGATCAGGTGTTCGGGCGGCGCAGTCGTGTCGGTGGGCCGCTGGCACTGGCATATGCCGATTTGCTCTACGAGCAGGATCGTCACGCTGCGATTCTCGCTGAGTTGCCGCTGGCCACTACCTGGCGCGATGTTGCCACGCCGATCGAGTTGATCAGCCGTGGCAAGTTGGTGATGGCGCGGGGGCGATTCTTCTCCGGCGAGGCAGAACAAGCGCTGGATCAGCTCGATGAGTGGTTGCAGGGTTTGCATGGCGCAGGCTATGAGCGGGTCTATGCCCTGGGCATGAGCTGCAAGGTGCAGTTTCTCTTGTGGCTGAACCGGCCCCATGATGCCGAGCGCATGTGTCTGCAGTTGCAGCGCCATCTGGCCCCGCTGGCGGACGGGCGTCACGACGATGCAAGTGCAGCGCTGGTGCTTGCCGAAGCGCGTCTGGCCTTGTTCGAGCGGCGGGCCGATAAGGCGCAAGTGGCGCTGGAGACTTGTCTGGCCAAGTTGACCGCCGATCATCAGCGTGATCGTCGTTTGCGCTTGTCGTTGTTGCTGTGCGTGGCCTACTGGCGCAGAGGTAACGCTAAAAAAGCCTTTGCGCTGTTTCTGCCGACCCTGGAAGGCGCCTGGCACAGCGGTTATCGCCGCGTATTTCTGGATGATGCCTTGTGGCTGTTGCCACTGTGGGATGCCTGGTCCGCAGCGGAGCCGGAGTGCGCCGGAGCGTGGCGAGGCCTAGCGGAACAGTTGCGCGAACAGTGCCGCCGCTTGGCTGTTGATCCAGAAACCTTCGATGGCGGTCAGGATGTTAGTCATCGGGAGAGAGAGATTTTGCGTTTGGTTGCGGCTGGCTTGTCTAACCGTGAAATTGCCCGGACGCTGCACCTCTCGGAAGCCACCATCAAATGGTACTTGCATAACCTGTTCGCCAAGTTTTCGGTGCGCAGCCGCACTCAGGCGGTGCTTAAGGGGAAAAGCCTGGGCTTGTTGAGTGAGGGATGATTTCGGGGTCTGATGTCGCGGGAGTCGAGTCCGCACCCTCGAAACTCGCCCACCTGCCAAGGTCTTCGCGTCTATAGTTCAAAGGCGACAGCGGGGTTCTGAGGCGTTAGGGGAGAGGGCATGAAGACGCTACAGCGCGCACCGATAATGGATGCCTTGTATCAGGAGGTCAGTAGGTATTTGACCCCGTGCCTGGAGCATCTGCTTGACGCCACCGTTCTGGCATTGCAATCGCGTAGGCAAGAGACCCGCAGCAGCATGAGGCTACAGTCTGGCGATGCGTTTGCGCGCCTGTGCATTGCTTCGCGTGAAAAGATCATCGCCGAAACGCTTGCGGCAATTCATAAGCACTTGCCAGTAGGTGTTGTTGAGCAGGCGGCAGACCCAGCCAATGCGTCTGAGTGGCATCTGGTTGACGATGCCG
>JBFKAF010000049.1:0-11914 GCA_041621735.1 Pseudomonas sp. | reverse complement strand
GCATGCAGCATGGCTAGCTTTCTAGTTGCGACATTCAGGATGTTTTTCCATCGTCGCGAATCACCCGTTTCAAACAGAGCCTGGGTTTCTGTACATCTGAAATTCAGAATCACGCCTTAACCCTTAACCCTTAACCCTTAACCCTTAACCCTTAACCCTTAACCCTTAACGTTAAGCGTTAAGGGTTATAGATATACTACACCACAATAATGGGCAGTCAAAGCGGTGCATGTCCGCTCTGAGCCAGCAGCGAAAGCCTCAACGCTGACTCCAGGTAATCCGGCGACTGAGTCAGGAAGTAGTATCGCGACACTTCTTGACCATCCAGCTCCCAAAAGAACTCCTGGAGCACTACCGAGAAGACCCCAGTCCTAGAGTCAGACAGAGCCATAGGGGTCAGCTTTGAAGACGTGGATCATAAAGTTGCACCATCCCTCCTGCTGCGCAAGCATCCCTGAAAGCTCGGAGAAAAGTCGGGCCGGATTCTTGTAGCCGTCCAAATGGAAGTGAGCTGTCATGCTCAGCCCATCCAACCAGCGAAGTTCAAGCTTCCCCTCCCCCCATCAGATAGTGACTGGCAAAGGTGTGGATTTGAGCCAGGGCACTAGTCGCGCGAGGTTGGTCTTTGCGTGGCCAGCAACAGTCCGGCGAAGATCAGCGCGCCGCCCAGCCAGTGGAACCACTGCAGGCCCTCCCCCAGCAGCAGCCAACCGAGTACCGCGGTGAATACCGGCATCAGGTAGTTGGAAAGCGCCGCCTTGGCCGCACCGAGTACGCGCACGCCGTGGTTCCAGGCCAGGTAGGCAAGGAGCGAGGCGAACACGGCTGTGTAGGCGATGGCGCCGAGGTTGCTCGGTGTGACGGCGAAACGCGCGCCCTGGCTGAGCTCATACAGGTAGAACGGCAGGAGCAATGGCACCCCGAGCAGCATCAGCACGCCCAGCAAGCCCAATGCCGGGATCGGCAACAGGTATTTGGCCCAGCGCCGCAACAGCAATGAATACAGCGCCCAGTCGGCCACGGCCACAAGCATGGTCAGGTCGCCGCGATTAAATGACAGTGTCGCCAGGCTGGCCCAGCTGCCCTGGGCGATCAGCACCAGCAGGCCAACTGCCGCCAGCCCCATACCCACCCAGGCGCGGCGCTGTGGCCACTCGCCCAATAGCAGGCCAGCACCAATAAAGGTCATCAACGGCAGGCAGGTGTTGACCAGGGTGATATTGATCGCCGCCGTGGTTTGCGCCGCGCTATAGAGCAGTGAGTTGTAGGCACTGATACCGCATGCGGCGAGCACCAGCAGACGCCAACCGGCCTCACGCACCGCCGGGCGATGGCGCCACACAGGCCCTATCGCGAACGGCAACAACAGCAACAACGCCAAGCTCCAGCGCCAGAAGGCCAGGGCAAAAGGCGGTATGTCGTCGTGAAACGCCCGCGCGACCAAGGCGTTACCGGACCAGCAGAGCACGGCCAGCAGCAGGCCGAGCATCGCGAAGGTGCGCGGGCTATGCATCGGGTTCAGTTTTCTCCGAGTGGACGCAGGCGGTATTGTGGCGGCAGTTGATCAAGCCCACTGACAGCCACATTGAGGTTCTTCCAGCGGCCATCCTTGATGCCGTATATGCAGCCGTGCACCGACAGTTCCTGACCGCGGTGCCAGGCGTTCTGCACGATGGTGGTGTGGCTGACGTTGGCCACCTGCTGGATCACGTTGAGCTCGCACAGGCGATCCACCTGCTCGCTCTCGGTCGGTAGCTGCGCCAAGTGCTCGCGATGCTCGTAATACAGGTCGCGAATCGAGCGCAGCCAGCCATCGATCAGGCCGTATTGGGCATTCTGCATCGAGGCACGCACCCCGCCACAACCATAGTGGCCGGTCACCAGTATGTGCTTGACCTTGAGCACATCGACCGCGTACTGGATCACCGACAGGCAGTTGAGGTCGGTGTGCAGCACCACATTGGCGACATTGCGATGAACGAACAGATCGCCTGGCAGCAGGCCGACGATCTCGTTGGCCGGCACCCGCGCATCCGAGCAACCGATCCACAGGTATTCCGGCGTCTGCTGACGGGCCAGCTTGGCGAAGAACTCCGGATCCTCCTGAGTAATAGCCTCCGCCCAGCGCGCGTTGTTGTCGAAGAGGTGTTGTAAATCACTCATGCCGTCTGCTCCCATAAATGCCGATGCGCACCATACGAAGCGCGCCCGGCCTTTGACAAGCCGCATGGCACAACAGTCACAGCTGACAACCCAGCCAACGCCCGACGTCCCAGCAAAAACCAGCGCCGTGGCTGGGCGCTTTTGCGCCGATTACTTCTGGCTCAACGGCTCTACCGGTGACGCTTGCGCACCCGCCGTTGCAGGCGGCGATAGCTCGTTTCGCTGAGCACGTCGGCGCCGCCAAGTACGCTTGAGCAACCAAAGCACCAGCGCCAGCCCAGCCATCACCAGCAAACTGGCACCCCACTGCAACGGTCCGGCATAGCGGTACAGCTCGACGGGATGCAGGCTCGGCTCGCGCAGCATGCGCTGTTCGGCCGCCGCGCCCTGGGTCGGGATATCGGCCAAGCCATCGCCATCGCGGTCCGGCAGACTGCGGATATGGTCGAGCAGCCCCTGCCACTCCTTGTATTCCTGCACACCGGGCTGCTGGGGATCCATATCGATCACCGCCGCCTTGATCTGCGCCAGGGGCTGGCCTTGGGCATCCTTGGGTTGCACCTGCAACAGGCCCTTGGACAGATCGTCGATCAGCCAGGTGAAGCTGCCGACGTAACTGGTAGCGCCGATGCTGTAGAGCCGATCAGTCTGCATACCCAGGGCTTGATAGCCTGTGTTCGCGTCACCGATCTCGATCCGACTGACCCGGTCGAACGGCACGCGGTAGGGGTTGTAGCTGAGCCTCAGCCCGGACACGCGCGGGTAGTAGCTTTGGCTGTCGCGCAGCTGATAGGCCAGCAGCAGCACCTCCAGAATGTTCTTCAGTTCCTGGCCGGTGACGTACACCTTGATCAGCGGATAACCCGGTGCATTGTCGAATTCGCCGATGCCCAGCGGCGCGATGCGAAACAGGTCAGAGACACTCTGCACGCCGCCCCGGCCCATGATCAGGTTGTCGCGGATGGTGCCGTTGCCGGTGAAGGCCAGGTCGCTGCCGGTGGCGTGGCGCAGGGCATCGGTAACCAGGTTGGCCAGGAGCGGATCGTCGTATTCACGGGTCAGGGTCTGATCGACCTTGGCCAACGGTTGATCGAAGCGATAACCCTTGGGCGCCAGCATCTGCTGATCGACCACCCGTTTGAAATCCTCCACCTCGGCGGTGATTACCGCATCACCCGCGGTCTGGTCATTCAGGGGATGCAGGCGATAGTCGACCACCCGAGTGTTCCCGCCGTCGTCCAGGCGCATGTGCAGTTCGCCCAGGTACTGGATTTCCGAACCGGCCTGCATCACCGGGGTCTGGCCATTGACCAGGATCGGCTGCGGCAGCGCGGTATGCGAATGACCGCCGACCACGATGTCTATCCCCGGTACCCGCTCGACCAGTTCGACCTCCTCGCCACGCCAGCTGCCATCGGCCTGCTGGGTCACGCCCATATGCGACAACAGGATCACCACCTCGGCGCCCTCCTCGCGCAGCTTCGCGACCATGCGCTTGGCGGTGGCCACCGGGTCGGTGAAGATCGCCGGTTTGATCATCGGGCTGACCGCCACGGCATTAGTACCGAGCAGACCGAACAGGCCGAAGCGGATGCCGCCCTTGTCGATCACCTTATAGGGCAGGATGCGCCCGGCCTCGTAGTGCGCCTGCAGGCTGTCGTCCTGCTTGCTCGCGGGATCGAAACTCAGGTTGCTGGAAAACAGCGGCACCAGGGTCTCGCCTTTCGCCCGGTAGGCGGCGCCGATCATCGCCGCCAACCCAGCCGGGCGGAAATCGAACTCATGGTTACCCAGGGTCGCGCCGTCATACCCCAGCTCGCTCATCAGCCGCAGTTCGCCGCCCATCTCGCGACTGACCGTATGAAACAGCGTACCCATGCTGAAATCGCCGCCATCGAGCAGCAGCACCGGTTGCGCCCCGGCTGCCGCGCGCCGCGCCTTGACCAGGGTCGCCAGACGGGCGACGCCGCCGAGCGTGTCGTCGTCATTCAGGGTGGCCGGGCTGTATTCGTTGTTCGGCCCGAAACCGAGCAGGCGCGATTGCCAGTCGTTGGTGTGCAGAATGGTGAAACCGCGCTCGGCGGCGGGCGCCAGGCCGGCCAGCAACAGACAGCAGGCAGCGAGCCAGGGACGGAGCAAACGCATCGGGGTTCCTTAGGCGAATGAGACGCTCAGCACCGTTCAGGCGAACGGTAAGTTGCCCATCAGTATGTGGCAGACCGTGCGCGGCGGCAGTGTCGGATCAGGCCGCGAACACTCGCCAATCGAGTCAGCCATTACGCCGACCGCAGCAACGGGAATCTTTCGTGACGATCGACGTCAACTTTACATACGGGCAACACGGGGAACCGCAGATGTCTCCATCCACTCAGCACAACAAACCAGCGGCCGGCAAACACAGCCGCGAAGACCTCGATCTCGACCCGCTAGACGCACTGGAGGGCTTCGCGGATGCCACTGAGCCCGATGAGGAGCTGATCGAAGAGTTCGAACACAGCCAGCGCCGCGAAGCCGGCTTGAGCGACGATGCCCCGCCAGGCCACGGCCCTGACAAGGATGACCTCGACCTCGAAGACTTGATCCACGAGGATGGCGCGCGCTCGCCGCTCGAAGCAGGCGGAGGTCTGTCGGTGGACTATGAGCTGGACGAGGACGCTGACAACCTCGACGAAGAGCTGCAGCCGGCCGAACACGCTCAGTCGAAGCCGCGCAAGGCCGCGCGCGAAAAGCCCGGCGGCGGCCCTTAGGGCAATCAGTCGAGCAGGGTGCAGGCCATGACCAGCGCATCCTCGCGGCCACCGACCGCGGGGTAGTAATCACGCCGACGGCCGATTTCATTGAAGCCGTAGCGTTCATACAGGCGGTAGGCCGACTGGTTGCTGGCCCGTACCTCGAGAAAGCACTCGCCGGCCTTGAGTTGCATGGCGCGCTGCATCAAATACTCCAGCAGGCGCAAGCCCAGGCCACGCCCCTGACTCTCCGGCTTGACGGTGATATTCAGCAGGTGCGCTTCGTCGATGATCACGTTGATCACGCCGTGGCCGACCTGCTGGCTGCCCTCGAACATCAACCAGCACTCGTAGGACTTGATGCTGTCGAGAAAGGTTCCGCGCGTCCACGGATGGCTGAAGGCGGCATATTCGACTTTCAGCACGCTCTCGATATCCGCCTCGGTCATCGGGCGGAAGGAAATCGCATCACTCATTGCGGCTGACTCATCCAACGTTGACGCACCCGGCGCATGGCCTGCCACAGCTCGGCCTTGCGCTCCGGCTCGTCCATCAATAACTCCAACCCTGGCAGCGCCCAGGCCGCGCCCACGCCCTCGATCTGCAACTCGCGGTTGTAGAGCGAGGCATCGGCGTCGCCGGCAAAGCGAATGGCCGGCAAGCCGATCAGCCACAGGCAGGTGCAGGGTTCCTGCTCCTCCAGACGCGCGCCGACGAAGCTCTGGATGAACTCCAGAGCGGCCGACGGGCCCTGATCCATGTTGCCGCGTACCAGCAGCGGCCAGCGCACCGGTTCGCCGATCAATTGCGGGTTGTCCGGCAGGCCGGCGGCGCGCAGCAAATCCTTGAGCAGCAGGTAGGAAGGGTCACGGCTCTGGAAGGGTTCGCCCGTGGGCAGCTCGACCAGCACTGCGCAAGCACCGGCGCGCAGTAGCTGCAGGGCGAAACGCGGCGGTGGCGTGACAGCGGCCTTGACCATCGGTGTGGCCGCTTCCGCCGCGGCGTCGGCTGAGACAGTTTTTGCCTCGCGGGTGGCGACGCTGGGGCGCGGCACCTCGATCTTTGGCCGCTCTTGCGCTGGCTTGCTGACCGACTCGCCCTGAGCCGGCGCGGCACTCACCCGCGCAGCTGGAGCATCCGCTTCTGCTTCCTCGGCCACAGCCTCCGGCAACGGCTGAAGCAGTTCCGGGCGCGAGGGGGCGGCGAATGGCAGGTCCACGCGTGGCAGCCAGCTGGCCACCTGCATGGCACTCAGATAGGCACGCCGGCGCAGTTCTGCGATCAAACGTCAGCCACTTGCGGATGGGCCTTCTGCCCGGCCTGCATCAGGTTCAGGGCATTGATATAGGCCTTGGCCGAGGCCACCAGGATGTCGGTGTCGGCGCCGTTGCCGTTGACGATGCGCCCGCCCTTCTCCAAGCGCACGGTCACTTCGCCCTGGGAGTCGGTGCCCTGGGTGATGGCGTTGACCGAGTACAGCTGCAGGTTGGCGTTGGAGCTGGCGATCGACTCGATCGCCTTGAACGTCGCATCCACCGGGCCAGAGCCTTGGGCACTGGCGTCCTGCTCGGTGCCGTCGACGCTGAGCACCAGTTGCGCCTGCGGCACTGCACCGGTCTTGCTCGCCACCTCCAGCCTGACCAGTTTGAAGTGTTCCGGAGCGTCCTCGGCCAGGGTGTCGGAGACCAGCGCCTGCAGGTCTTCGTCGAAGATCTCGTGCTTCTTGTCGGCCAGTTCCTTAAAGCGGGCGAAGGCGGCATTCAGCTCGGCATCACTGGCCAGGACGATGCCCAGCTCGTCCAGGCGCGAACGGAAGGCGTTACGCCCCGACAGTTTGCCCAGCGACAGCTTGTTGGTGTGCCAGCCGACCGACTGCGCCGACATGATCTCGTAAGTCTCGCGGTGCTTGAGCACACCGTCCTGGTGGATGCCCGACTCATGGGCGAAGGCGTTGGCCCCGACTATGGCCTTGTTCGGCTGCACCGGAAAACCGGTGATCCCGGAGACCAGGCGCGAGGTACTGAGAATGTGCGGGGTGTCGATGCACGTATGCACGCCGAGCAGGTCTTCGCGGGTCTTGATCGCCATGACGATCTCTTCCAGCGCGGCGTTGCCGGCACGCTCGCCGAGGCCGTTGATGGTGCACTCGACCTGCCTCGCCCCCGCCACTACCGCGGCCAGGGAGTTGGCGACGGCCAGGCCCAGGTCGTTGTGGCAGTGCACGGAAAATACCGCCTTGTCGGCATTGGGGATGCGATTGAGCAGCTGGCGGATGGTCTCCGCGTACTGATGCGGGATGGCGTAGCCGACGGTGTCGGGGATATTGATGGTGCGCGCACCGGCGTCGATGGCCGCCTCGATGATGCGGCAGAGGAAGTCGAGCTCCGAGCGACCAGCGTCCTCACAGGAGAACTCGACGTCGCTGCACAGGTTACGCGCGCGCTTGACCGCGTGCACCGCCTGCTCGACCACCTGATCGGGCTGCATGCGCAGCTTGTACTGCATGTGGATCGGGCTGGTGGCGATAAAGGTGTGGATACGCCCGGAGTTGGCTCCGGCCAGCGCTTCTGCGGCGCGGTCGATGTCGGCGTCCACAGCCCGCGACAGGCTGCACACGGTGCTGTCCTTGATATTGTCGGCAATTGCCTTGACCGCGGCGAAGTCACCTGGGCTGGCAATGGCGAAGCCGGCCTCGATGACATCGACGCGCAAACGTTCCAGGGCCTTGGCGATGCGCAGCTTCTCTTCACCGGTCATGGACGCGCCGGGGCTCTGCTCGCCGTCGCGCAAGGTGGTATCGAAGATAATGACGCGGTCGTTGCTGCTCATGCTGATGTCCTCACGGAGTCGCCGTAGCACGCACCCGACGTTGGGGCGCATGTCGATAAGCGTCGATTGTCGCGTGAAATGCCGCGGGCGGGAAGCGTGTAAAGCAACGGCACGCTCCGCATCAAAGCGTAGGGCGGATGCAATCCGCCATGGGCAAGAGACTCCGGCGGGCCCGCCCTACCGGTTACTCTCGCGCCGGCCTGGACGCGGAGCGTCCAAGGAGGGCTCCCACGCTGGAGCGTGGGAGCCATCAATGCCGGAAACAAGACGCCCGCCTAGATGGCGGGCGCTTGATTGTGCGTACTAACACGCCCCTGCCTCAACCCAGGGACATGAACGCGCAGCCGATCAGAGGGCCTGATCCCAGGGGCGGTCGCCGTTGGCGTCCTTAATCCGGGTCGGCAGGCCCATCTGGTCCAGCAACTTGAGGAACGGCTCGGCCGGCAGTTCCTCGACGTTGGCCATACGCGCCACGTCCCAGTCGCCCCGGGCGACCAGCAGCGCGGCGGCTACGGGCGGTACACCGGCGGTGTAGGAAATGCCCTGGCTATCGGTCTCGGCATAGGCATCCTTGTGGTCGGCGACGTTGTAGATAAACAACTCGACCGGCTTGCCGTCCTTGCTGCCTTTGACCAGATCACCGATGCAGGTCTTGCCGCTGTATCCCGGCGCCAGGGAGGATGGATCAGGCAGCACGGCCTTGACCACTTTCAACGGCACCACCTCGAGGCCTTCGGCGGTTTTCACCGGCTGCTCGGAGAGCAGGCCGAGGCTGTTCAGCACGGTGAACACATTGATGTAGTGCTCACCGAAACTCATCCAGAAACGCACATTGGGCACGTTCAGGTGCTTGGACAGGGAATGCACTTCGTCATGCCCGGTCAGGTACAGACTCTGCTCACCGACTACTGGCAGGTCATCGGTACGCTTGACTTCGAACATGCTGTTGCTGGTCCACTGGCTGTTCTGCCAGCTCCAGACTTGGCCGGTGAATTCACGGAAATTGATTTCCGGATCGAAATTGGTAGCGAAGTACTTGCCGTGAGAACCGGCGTTGACGTCGAGGATGTCGATCGACTCGATACTGTCGAAGTACTGCTGTTGCGCCAATGCGGCATAGGCATTGACCACACCCGGATCGAAACCGACGCCGAGGATGGCGGTCACGCCTTTTTCCTGGCATTCGGCCAGGTTCTTCCACTCATAGTTACCGTACCAAGGCGGCGTTTCGCAGACCTTGCCCGGTTCTTCATGAATGGCGGTGTCGAGGTAGGCCGCGCCGGTATCCATGCAGGCGCGCAGCACCGACATATTGAGGAAGGACGAACCCACATTGATGACGATCTGCGATTCGCTTTCGCGGATCAGCGCCTTGGTTGCTTCTATGTCCAGCGCGTTCAGGGCATAGGCCTTGATCTCGGCCGGCTGCTTGAGGCTGCCCTTGGCCTGCACGCTGTCGATGATGGCCTGGCATTTGGAGATGTTGCGCGACGCGATAGCAATACGACCGAGTTCGTCGTTGTGCTGCGCGCACTTGTGGGCCACCACCTTGGCGACACCTCCTGCACCAATGATCAGAACATTCTTCTTCAATTTCTTTATCTCTCCTTCAGTTGTTAGCCTTTAGAGCCTGTTCACGGTCTTGCGAGCTAGAGATAAACGGTGGCGAAAAGGGCAGAGGAAGCGCAGTTTACGTGCTGTAAATGAGCATTCCGAGGCCGTTTTCAACGCCGTTTAGCCGACGCGCAGCTGATCGTGGGCGGGTTCTCAGGACAGGCTGGACAAGTAGTCATCAAAACCAAATTCACGCACTACCTCGACGCTACCGTCGAGCTGTCGCACTGCAATGGCCGGCATTTTCAAGCCGTTGAACCAGTTTTTCTTGACCATGGTGTAGCCTGCCGCGTCGATAAACGACAAACGATCGCCGATGGTCAGCGGACGATCGAACTGGTACTCACCAAAGATATCCCCGGCCAGACAGGATTTGCCGCACACCATGTAAGTGTGCTCGCCGGCGCAGGGGGCCATCTTGGCGTCGAGCCGGTAGATCAGCAGATCGAGCATGTGCGCCTCGATGGAGCTGTCGACCACGGCCAGATTCTTGCCATTGAACAGGGTGTCGAGCACCGTGACTTCCAGCGAGGCACTCTGGGTGATAGCCGCCTCGCCCGGCTCCAGGTAGACCTGCACGCCGAAGCGTTCGGCGAAAGCCTTGAGCCGCGCGCAGAACTGATCCAGCGGATAGCCTTCGCCGGTGAAGTGGATGCCGCCACCCAGGCTGACCCACTGCACCTGATGCAGCAGATGGCCGAAGCGCTCTTCGATGGTCGTCAGCATCTGGTCGAACAGCTCAAAACTGCCGTTCTCGCAGTTGTTGTGGAACATGAAGCCGGAAATCTTATCCATCACCGTGGCGATCTTTTCCGGGTCCCACTCGCCCAGGCGGCTGAACGGCCGCGCCGGGTCGGCCAGCAGGTAATCGGAGCTGCTCACCTGCGGGTTGACGCGCAGGCCGCGCACCTTGCTCGCCGAGGCCTCGGCGAAGCGCTCGAGCTGGCCGATGGAGTTGAAGATGATCTTGTCGCAGTTGGCCAGCATCTCGGGAATTTCGTCGTCGGCCCAGGCCACGCTGTAGGCATGGGTCTCGCCGGCAAACTTCTGCCGGCCGAGTTTGAGCTCGTACAACGAGGACGAGGTGGTGCCGTCCATATACTCCTGCATCAGGTCGAAGACCGACCAGGTGGCGAAACACTTGAGGGCCAGCAACGCCTTGGCACCGGACTGTTCGCGGACATAGGCAATCTTCTGCAGATTACCCAGCAGCTTTTGCTTGTCGATGAGGTAGTAAGGCGTCTTGATCATCTGTGTACCTATGCAAGGTCGGCCGGCAGGAAATCAGCTGTGCTGACCCCTCCCCAAAAAGTGGAGGCGAATTGTGCAGACAACTGGCGCATATCGAAAGAGCAATGGGGATATTTCGTCGATTCCACGACCGTTGGCAACGCATTGAGGCAATTCGCCGATAGTCGGCCGCCACAACTTGACCGAGGGCAGGATGCACGCACGGGGTTACAGGGGCATGACCTGCGTTTGCGCCTGCCCCACTCAGTTTGCGGCGGATTGCGGGTATGGACTCTCAATCGATCGGTCTGGGCAAATCGCCGGGGCAGCCGGAACAGACGATGACTGACACTCAAGTCTTTGCCGCCCCATGCAGTACAATCCGCGCTTTTCTTGATTAAGCGATCGGCCCTTCGATGATCGACCCCAAGCGCGTACTGCGCGCCCTTGCCGAACACTGGACCTTGCTCGAGCCGCTCTGCGAGCATTTCGATAGCGGCACCCTGAGCCTGGTCGAACTGCGCAATCAGCTCGCCGCACAGTTGCCCGACAGTACGCCGGTGGACATCACCGCCCTGCTCGACCAATGGATCCGCCTGGACATTCTGGTGCCGGTGGCCAAGAGCCCCAACCGTTTCGAGTTGAACGCGCAGATCCACGACTTCCTCGCCTACCTGCGCCGCGAGCACCGCCTGGGCCTGTGCCTGGAGATCGAGGCCTACCTGCGCCACCTCGAACGCCTAGCCGGTTATATCCAGGATGCCTTCGAGGTGCGCGACGCCGCCGACCTGGCGCGTCAGCTGCGCCTGCTCGATATGCGTGTGCGCGACGTGTTGAAGAAACTGGCCAACGATGAACAGGCGCTGGTCGCGGTGGCCGAACGGGCCAAGACCAGCGATCGGCAGATTCCCCTGCGTCAGCGCTACGCCGAGGTGCTGGCCACCTGGGACGAATACGTCGAGCCGATGATTCAACTGGTCGCCGCCGATGGTGCCTTCGAGCAGGGCGTGTACCGCGTCGAACATGTACTGCTGCGCCTGCTCGGCGAGCAGCAACGCCTCGGTCAGCTGGTCGACGACGATCTGCTGCTGCGCACCCACGCACGCATCCTGGAAATGCAGACCACCGCCCAGCTGACCCTGCGCCGCGCCCGCGAGCTGTTGCTGCCGCTGCGCGAGGAAGCCCGTCGGCACAACGCCGTGACCCGCGGCGCTGCCCTGGCCCTGGCCGCCATCCGCCGCAAAGGCCTGGACGCCGTGCCACAGGCGGCCCTGCCCTTGTTCAGTCGACCGCAGAGCACCTTCCTCGGCAGCGCCTCGCAAGTCGAGGCCTACGTCTATGCACTGGCG